>JAWVGM010000060.1:0-13008 GCA_033855075.1 Solirubrobacteraceae bacterium
GTGAGCCGCGCGGCCGGCTCTAGGCGCGCCGCACCAGCATCACCCCGTCGCGCACGCTGAGCATGACGTTCTGCACCCGCTCGTCCGCCGCCACGTGGTCGTTGAACGCGCGCAGCGCGACCGTCGACTCCTCGTCGTCCTCCCCCGGCTCCTCCGCGACGCGCCCGCTCCACAAGACGTTGTCGACGACGATCACGCCGCGTTCGGAGAGCTTGGGCAGCACCGCCTCGTAGTAGTCGTGGTAGCCCTTTTTGTCGGCGTCGATGAAGACGACGTCAAACGGGCCGTCGAGCGCGTTGACCGTGACGAGTGCCGGGCCGCGGCGGACCGCGATGCGGTCGGCCATCCCGGCCCCGGCGATGTGGCGCTCGGCGACGTCGGCGCACGCGTCGTCGAGCTCGCACGTGATGATCCGCCCGCCCTCCGGCAGCGTCTGCGCCATCGAGAGCGCGCTGTAGCCGGAGTACGTGCCGATCTCGAGCACGGTCTGCGGGCGGGCGAGGAAGACGAGGAACTCGAGGAACCGTCCCTCGATCTCGCCGGTGAGCATCTGCGGCGATTCGAGCGTCTCGCGGGTCTCGGCCGCGAGCGCTTGCAGGTGCGCGGCCGCGGGCGACGTGTGCGCGGCCGCGTAGGCCTCGACCTCGTCGGGAACGAGCGAGAGGCTCACGGGACGGCCCGGGGCGGCGCCGGAGGCGCGGGCGGATCCTGCCGCGGGGGGGAACCCTGCGGCGGCCCGGGTGGCTGGGGCGCGCGGCCGGCCATTCCCGAGAGCGCGCCGCCGATGTTGCCGAGCGCCTGGCTGAACTCGCTGGGGATGATGAAGATCTTGTTCGCCTCGCCGCGCGCGAGCTGGGGCAGCATCTGCAGGTACTGGTAGGAGAGCAGTCCCTCGTCCGGCGCCCCTTCGTGGATCGCGCGGAACACGGTGTCGATCGCCGACGCCTCGCCCTGGGAGCGCAGGATCGCCGCTTCCTTGGCGCCCTGGGCGCGCAGAACCGCGGCCTGCTGCTCGCCCTCGGCGTTGAGGATCTCTGACTGCTTGGAACCCTCGGCGGTGAGGATCGCGGCGCGGCGGTCGCGCTCGGCGCGCATCTGCTTCTCCATCGCCTCCTGGATCGACGCGGGCGGGTCGATCGCCTTGACCTCGACGCGGTTGACCCGGATTCCCCACCGGCCCGTCGCATCGTCGAGGACCGTGCGCAGCGCCGCGTTGATCCGGTCGCGGCTCGTCAGCGCCTCCTCGAGCGTGAGGCCGCCGATGACGTTGCGCAGCGTCGTGACGGTGAGCTGCTCGATCGCCTGCAGCGGGTTGGCCACCTCGTAGGAGACCGACTTGGCGTCGGTGATCGTGAAGTACAGGACGCTGTCGATCTGGATGCCGACGTTGTCGCCGGTGATCACGCCGGCCGGTTTGAAGGTGACGACCTGCTCGCGCAGATCGATCATCGCGCCGACCCGGTCGACGAACGGCACGACGATCGCCAGTCCCGGCGACAGCGTGCGCTGATAGCGGCCGAGCCGCTCCACGACGCCCGCGCGCGCCTGCGGGATGATCCGGATCGTGCGCGCGGCGACGAGCACCGCGAACACGGCGATGACGATGAGCACGACAAGTCCGGCTTCCATCTCTACCTCCTCGTGACGGGGGCTCGACCGGTCACCCGGCGTCGCTGACGAGCGCGGTGGCGCCCTTGATCTCGATGACGTGGACGCGCGCGCCTTCTTCGATGACCTCGTCGCCGTCGTACGTGCGAGCGGTCCACGCCTCGCCGTCGAGCTTCACGATGCCGGAGCCCTCGTCGTTGTTGATGCGCTCGATCACGACCGCCGTCTTGCCGACGAGCGCCGCGGTTCCCGTGCGCAGCTGAGCCGGTGTACGCAGGTGGCGGCGGGCGATCGGCCGCGCAAAACCGAGCAGGAGCAGGGAGCTCGCGAGGAAGGCGATGAACGCGACCGCGGTGCCGGTGCCGGCGAGCTCGGCCACGGCGCCGAGCAGCGCACCGGCGGCGAAGGGCGCGAGGTAGAGGCTCAGCGAGAACATCTCGCCGACGGCCAAGATGACCGCCAGCAGGATCCAGACCATCCATGCATCCATGGACGGCAGATATTAGGGCGCGGCGTGCCGCGAAAATAAAGGCGGCGCGTCGGCCGCGCACGGCGCCCGCCGCTCAGCTCAGCAGCGCGCGGGCGAAGTCGTCGGCGTCGAACGGCCGCAGGTCCTCGAGCGCCTCGCCAATGCCGATGAGCTTGACCGGGATCCCCAGCTCGCCGGCGATCGCGAGCGCGATGCCGCCCTTCGCGGTCCCGTCGAGCTTCGTCAGCACGATGCCGTCGACCGGCACGACCTCGGAGAAGAGCTTGGCCTGCCGCAGCCCGTTCTGGCCCGTCGTCGCGTCGACCGTGAGCAGCGTCTCGTGCGGAGCGTCCTCGATCTGCTTGGAGATCACGCGGCGCACCTTGGCGAGCTCGGCCATGAGGTCGTCCTGGGTATGCAGCCGCCCGGCCGTGTCGATGATCACGACGTCCGCCCCCATCTCGCGCCCGCGCTTGACGGCCTCGAAGGCGACCGCGCCCGGATCGGAGCCCTCGGGGCCACGGATGATCTCGCAGCCCGCACGCTCGGCCCAGCCGGCGAGCTGCTCGACGGCCGCCGCGCGAAACGTGTCGGCGGCGCCGAGCACGACCTTCAGCCCGAGCTCGCGCTGCAGATGCCAGGCGAGCTTGCCGATCGTCGTCGTCTTGCCGGTGCCGTTGACGCCGACGGCCATGATCACCGTCGGCGACGGGCGCACGTCGATGCGGTCGTCGCCGGTCCGCGCGATCTCGGCGAGCTTCTCTGCCAGCCGCTCGCTGAGCGCCTCGCCGCCGGTGATGTCGCCTCCGGAGGCCTCCTCCTCGAGCTCGCCGACGACCTTCGCCGTCGTCGTCGCGCCGACGTCGGCCATGATCAGCGCCTCCTCGAGGCGCTCCCAGGTCTCCTCGTCGACGTCGCCCTCGAGCAGCGTCGCCTGAATCTCGGCGCCGAGCGCTTCGCGCGTCTTGGACATGTTCTCGCGCAGGCGCTTGAACATGCCGCGGCGGCGCTTGGGCTCCTCCGTGGTCTGCTCGGGTGCGTCCGCGGCGGCGCGGGGCGCGCCGTCGGTGATGAACAGATCGCTCCAGTCGCGCGCCATGACGGCGCGACGATAGCGTCACGGCAACGCGATGCTCATGCCCGTCATGCGGCGGCCGGCGTTAGACGAACAGGTCAGCGACCGGCACGGCGAAGCCGGGAACGACATCGCCGAGGTCGAGCGTGGCGGCGAGGCCGAGGGTCTCGGTGTCCGACGACGGGCGATACACCACGGCGGTCTTGCTCGGCGGGTCGAGCACGACGACGGCCCGTGCTCCCGCCTCCAGCCAGTCGAGCGCCTTGGCCTCGACCTGCGGGCCGCGGTCGCTCGGCGAAACGACCTCGACGGCCAGGTCCGGTGGGCCGGGCCAGTACCCCGCCGGGATGCCGGTGGCCTCGATGCGGGCTCGGGTCACGAAGCTCGCGTCCGCCGCGCGTACGGTGTCGGGGTCTGAGCGGATGTGAAAACCGGTCTCGGCAGCGAACACCCGGCCCAGGCCGTGACGCCGTACATGAGCGGCGAGGAGCGCGCCGACCTCCGCGGCGATCACACCGTGTAACGCTCCGGGAGACTCCATTTCGTAGAGCCTGCCGCCGATGAGCTCCTGCCGGTACGGCTCGTTGCGGTACTCGAGCAGTTCCTCCGCTGTCATGCCTGAAGCCGTGCGGCTCATGACACGAATGTACTCCGCTCCTACGCGGCCGCCGGGTGCTCCTGCTCGAGCTCGGAGGAGTACTCGCCGCGGGTCGCGGCGCCGTTGCATTTCGCCCGGTGCAGGTACGCGGCCTGCGCAGCGTCGACGTTTGCCTCCTCGCCGCGCCAGGCGTTCAGCGGGGCGGCCTGGAGGGCGCGTCCGTAGGAGAAGCTCAGCTTCCACGGATGCGGTCCGCGGGCGACCATCGCCTGGAGGTGCTCGGTCGCGAGCTCGTCGCTCTGGCCACCCGACAGGAACACGAGACCCGGGACCGATGCCGGCACCGTGTCGTACAGCATCTCCAGCGTGCGCTCGGCGACCTCGTCGACGCTCGCCTCGCTGCCCGAGTCATAGCCCGCGAGCGCCATGTTCGGCTTGAGGAGCATCTCGTCGAACACGATGCGCTGGCTGCAGAGCTCGTCGAAGACCCGGTGCAGCGTCATCCGCGTCACGACGAAGGCACGATCGATCGAGTGCTCGCCGTCCATGAGGACCTCGGGTTCGACGATCGGCACGATGCTCTGCTCCTGGCAGAGCGCCGCGTAGCGCGCGAGCGCATGCGCATTGACGTCGATGCAGTATCGCGTCGGAAGGCCGTCGGCGATCTTGATGACCGCGCGCCATTTCGCGAAGCGCGCACCGAGCTCGTAGTACTCCTCGAGGCGCTCGCGCAGGCCGTCGAGGCCCTCGGTGACGGTCTCGTCCGGGGAGCCGGCGAGCGGCTTGGCACCGGTGTCGACCTTGATGCCCGCAATGACGCCCTGGTTTGAGAGCAGCTCCGGGATCGGGGTCCCGTCCGAGGCCGTCTGGCGAATCGTCTCGTCGTAGAGGATCACGCCGCTGATGTGGTCCGCGGCGCCCTCCGTCACGAAGAGCATCTCGCGGAATGCGAGGCGACTGTCCGCCGTGGACTCGACGCCGATGCCGTCGAGCCGCTTCGTCATCGTGGGCGAGCTCTCGTCGGCGGCGAGAATCCCTTTGCCGTCGGCCACGAGGGCCCGCGCCGTCTCCTCAAGCTCAGTGTTGTGCTTGGTCATGGCGCGTCCTTCCAGTCGGGTTCTTCTCTGCCTACCCCTTCATGCGCGAGCATAGTGCCGTGTTGAGCTTCCGCCCGGGGCGTTCCGACGAGCCTCCCGGAAGCGACCTGCTCGGGGAGATGATCGCCCATCTCAACGAGGTCTACCCCGGCCGCGCGGCCAACCCCGGGTCGGTCACGCACCCGGAGGAGATGGTCGCCCCGACGGGCGTCTTCCTGGTCGGCTACGACGAGGAGGAGCGGCCGGTCGCCTGCGGCGGCCTGCGGCGCCTCGAGAATGGCGTCGCCGAGATCAAACGCATGTACGTGGCGCCCGGCGCGCGCTCGCGCGGGGCCGGCCGCGCGCTGCTGGCCGCGCTCGAGGACGCGGCGCGCGAGATCGGCTACGAGCGCGTCCGCCTCGACAGCGGGCCCGAGCAGGTGCACGGGCAGGCGCTGTTTCGCAAGACCGGCTACGTCGAGATCGCGCAGTACAACGCCAACCACATCGCCAACTACTTCGCGGAGAAACGGCTGTAGCGCTGAAGCCGAAGGAGTCCTCGGGCGCATAGCCCCAGAGGTCGATCTTTCCGCGCAGCCAAGCGCCGAGGTTCGAGCCCTTCTGGCACATAGCGTCTCGAGCGGCCAGCGGTCCTTCTCGACGCCACCCGGTTGACCTCGGCCGCTGGCCACGTGGGAGCGCCCGTGAACCGCTCGGCCATGCGCCAGACGCCGGAGGCGACCTGCTCGTGAGGTTCCTCGGCGCCTTCCGGTCGTACTCGGTCCACTTCCTTGTGCGGGCGGCGAGTCGCAGGCTACGCCGCACCTGCGGCCGGCTCGACCGGCTCCTCGCGCGGCAGGCGGCGGGAGATGACCTTCGAGACCCCGTCGTCGCCCATCGACACGCCGTAGAGCGTGTCGGCGGCCTCCATCGTGCGCTTCTGGTGCGTGACGACGATGAACTGCGCGCGGTCGGCGTAGCGGCGCAACAACTCGAGGAAGCGCGTGATGTTCGGGTCGTCGAGCGCGGCCTCGACCTCGTCGAGGATGTAGAACGGGCACGGCCGCGCGAGAAAGACCGCGAAGAGGAAGGCGATGGCGGTCAGGGACTTCTCGCCGCCGGACAGGAGCGTCAGGCGTTTCATCGACTTGCCGGCGGGGGTGATCTCGATCTCGACGCCAAGCAGGTCCTCCTCGCGCTCGCTGCTCACCTGGGCGTCGGCCACGGCCTCGGCGGCCTCGTCCGCGGCGTGGGCCGTGCCCTCAGCGGAGTCCTGCGCGGGCGTCGCCGCGCCCGCGAAGCCCTTGATCCCGCTGTCCTCCTTGACGAGCCGCAGCCGCCCGCGGCCGCCTGGGAAGAGCTGCCCGGCGAGCTCCTCGAAGTTGCGCGCCGCGGCCTCGAAGGTCTGCTCGAACGTCTCGTGGATCTGGCGGTCGGTCTCCTTGATGAGCGCGCGCAGCTCGCGCAGCGCGGTCTCGAGGTCCGTGCGCTGGTCCTCGAGCTCGGTGACGTGCGCGAGCGCCTCGTCGTACTCGTCCTTGGCCAGCGGATTGACCGGGCCGAGCTGCTCGCGGCGGCGCCGCAGCCGCTCGATCCGCGTACGCAGGGCCTCGGCCTGCTCGGGCTCGAGGGCCTCGCTCGCGGGCTCGGCCGCGAGCCCCAGGCGCCCGGCGAGCTCGGAGAGCTCGTGCTCGGTCTCCGCCGCCTGGTCGCGAGCCTGCTGCGCGCGGACCTCGGCGCCGGTGACCGCATCGAAGCGCTCGCGCAGCCGGCGCTGCAGCTCGGCCTCCTCGGTGGCGCAGGCGCGCAGCTGCGCAGCGAGATCCTCGCCCGCCGCACGATCGGCGTGCAGCTCAGCCTCCAGCCCGGCGACGCGCTCCGCGATGACGGCGCCGGCCCCCGCGAGCGCCCCGGCCAGCCGCTCGGCGAGCGGGACGAGCGCACTGTCGGCGTCCAGACGCCGGCGTAGCCGGACGATGCGCTGCGCGCGCTCCGCGCGCTGGCGCGCAGCGTGCTCGGCGACGCGGCGCTCGGCGCCGAGCTCGCCCTCGATCAGGGCGCGGCGCACGGCCCCGGCCCCGGCGACCGGCGCCGCGCGGCGCTGCTCGATGATCCAGTCCGCCCGGCGCGCCTCCTCCTCGACCGTCGCAAGCGCACGCGCGGCGTCGCGCAGCGCGCGGTCGGCCTCCTCGCGCGCAGCGTCCGCTGTCACGACGGTCTGCTCGGCGCCCTCGCGCAGCGCGATCGCGGACTGCTCGCCGCGGACCGCCTGCTCGCTTGAGGCGATGAGCGCCTCGCGGCGGTTGCGCTCGGCGAGGACGCGCTCCTCCCCGCCTTCGGGTGCCTGGCGCAGCTCGCGGCGCCGGCCGTGCCAGACGCGCCCCTCGCGGGTGACCGCGATGCCCATGAACCCTGGCGGCAGGCGCTCGATCTCCTCGACGAGCCAGGCGTCGGCGAGCAGGCGGCTGGCGACGGCGAGCGCGTACTCCTCGCCGCTGATGACCTCGCCGAGGTGCCGGGCGCCGGGTGCGGGCGGGTGCGTCGCCCGGGCCGCGCCGGGCGCAAGATCGCCTTGGATGAGGGCACGACCGCCGTCGGTCCCGGCCTCGTCGAGCAGCGCCGCACCGTGACGGACCTCGTCGACGAGCGCCGCGCGGAGCAGCCCGCCGAGGGCGGCGGCGATCGCTCGCTCGTAGCCGGGCTGCACCTCGAGGCGATCGGCGAGCGAGTTCGCGGTACCGGCTGGGCCCGCGGCGCCCGCTCGCGTGCGCAGGAACTGGTTGCAGGCGGCGAGCTCGGCGCCGATCGTGGCGCTCTCGCGGCGTGCCTTCTCGGCCGCGAGCTCCGCCTCGCGGCGCGCCTTTCGCGCGTCGTCGGCGACGGTGTCCGCGGCGGCGAGCGCGCTGGCGCGTTTCGCGGTTTCGCCGCGCTGGGTCTCGACGGCGGCAGCGGCGACGACCCGCGCCTGCTGGAGGGCCGCGAGCTCGCGCTCGAGCTCGGCCTCGTGACCGGCGTGCAGGCGCTCGAGCTCGGCCTCGAGTTCGGCGATGCGCTCGCCGCCGGGATCGGCCGGCGCGGCGTCCGCCTCGCCGGACTCGGCCTGAAGGGCCACGAGCTCGCGCGTGCGGCGCGCGATGCGCTCGCGCAGGTCGTCGGCCGCACCGGTGGTGCGCTCCAGACGCAGCTCGATGCGCTCGGCGGCCGACCGCGCGGCGTAGACCCGCGCGGAGAACGCCTCACGCTGCTCGGTGCGCTGCGCGAGCGCCTGCTCGGCCGCCTGCCGGCGGGCCGCGACCCCGGTGAGCTCCTCCTGGGTCTCCTCGCGCGCGGCGCGGGCGCCCGCCGCTGCGGCCTCGGCCTCGGCGAGCGCGGCGCGCCGTGCCCGGGCGAGATCGCGGACGAGCTCCCAGCGCGCCTCGACCGTCTGGCGCTCGAGGCGCTCGTGCAGCTCGGCCGCCTCGGCCTGGCGCTTGAGCGGGCGCAGCCGTGAACGGGCCTCGCGCTCGACATCCAGGGCGCGGTCGAGGTTGTCCTGCGTGCGCTCGAGCTTGAGCTGCGCGCGGCGGCGGCGCTTGCGGTGCTTGCCGAGGCCGGCGGCCTCCTCGATGAGCAGCCGGCGCTCGCGCGGCTTGGAGGTGACGATCGTCTCGACGCGTCCCTGCGAGACGACCGAGTGCATCTCCTTGCCCAGGCCGGTGTCCGAGAGCACCTCGAGGACGTCGACGAGCCGGCAGCGCGCGCCGTTGAGCCGGTACTCGCCCTCGCCCGAGCGGTCCAGGCGGCGGAAGATCGAGATCTCCCCCATCGGCACATCGACGGCGCCGTCGGAGTTGTCGATGACGATCTCGACCTCGGCTGCCGAGCGCGCCTGCACGCCGCGGCCGCCGCCGAAGATGACGTCGCGCATCGACTGCCCGCGGACCGCGAGCGGCGACTGCTCGCCCATCGCCCACAGCACGGCGTCGGTGACGTTCGATTTCCCGGAGCCGTTGGGCCCGACGACGACCGACACGCCCGGCCCGAACTCGAGCTTGGTCCGGTCGGGGAAGGACTTGAAGCCCTTGAGCGTGAGCGAGCGCAGGTGCATCAGCTGCTGCCCTCAGCTTCCCACGACTCGTCGGGGGGCTCGGGCTCGTCGGGGTGCAGCGTCTCCAGCGCGATGCGGGCGGCCTCCTGCTCGGCGTGCTTCTTGGAGCGCCCGACCCCGCGGCCGACGGGCGCGCCGCTCACCGAGGCGATGACCTCGAACGTCCGGTCGTGCGGCGGGCCGTCCTCCTTGTCGACCTCGTACTCGACCGTCTCGGCGCGCCGCGCGAGCCGCTCCTGCAGCGTGGACTTGAAGTCGACCGGGTGCAGCAGCGCGTTTGCGATCTCCGGCTGGAAGGCCTCGACGACCGCCTCCGCGGTGCGCTCGTAGCCCGAGTTCAGGTAGCAGGCGCCGATCACCGCCTCGATGACCGAGGCGAGCACGCGCTCGGTGTCGACAAGAGACTCGACGCTCTGGCCGATCCCCTCCGGCGCCGAGGCGCGCAGCCGGTCGGGCACGCCGAGCCGGTCGGCCACCGCGCGGCACGACACGCCCGACACGCTCTGGGCGCGGATCTTCGTCAGGCGCCCGGCGCCGAAGCGCTCGGCCTCCAGGCGCGGATACAGGTGCGAGGTCACCGCGAGGCTCAGCACGGAGTCGCCGAGGAACGCCAGCCGCGAGTAGGAGTCGCTGCGGCGCTCGGTCCAGGACGCGTGCGTGAACACCTGCCGTTGCAGGTGGTCGGGCAGTTCGTCGAGCAGGTTGGTGAGGAGCTTCAGGATTCAGTGGTCTCGCGGGCGGCAGCGTGAGCCAGGACGAAATCAACCGCCTGGCCGACCGTGAGGATCTTCGCCGCCTGCTCGTCGGACATCTTCACGCCGTAGGAGTCTTCGAGCTCCTGCACGAGCGTGTAGAGGTCCAGCGAGTCGGCCTCCAGGTCCGCCTTGAAGCGCGTGCCGTCGTCGATCCGCGCGGGATCGACCTCCAGCTCGTCGACGAGGTGGCCCTGGACGAGGGCGAACACTTCCTCTCTGGTCATGACGCCGACACCGTAGAGCCGCTCCCGGACATCGCCCCCGCGGCTTTGCGCAGGGCGCCCGCGCGCTCGAGCGCGTCGTGCGTGCGCCCGACGACGTCGCCGTTGACGCCGCGCGCCGCGAGCAGGATCGCCTGCTCGAAGCCGCGCGCCCGGAAGCGCCCGTGCCCGACCACGCAGATCTTGCGCAGGCCGAGCAGGTAGGCGCCGCCCGCGATCTCCGGATGGATCTCGTCGCGCACGGCGAGCAGCGCGGGCTTCATGAGCACCCCGCCGAGCTGCGAGCGCTTGGACGAGTTCGCCGTCTCGCGCAGCAGCGAGATCATCTTGTCGGACACGCCCTCCATGATCTTCAGCGCGACGTTGCCCGTGAAGCCGTCGGTCACGACGACGTCGGCGCGTCCCTCGGTCAGCGCGTGACCCTCGATGTTGCCGATGAAGTTCAGCTCGGTCGCCGTGCTCAGGCGCTCGTGCACATCCAGGACGATCTGCGTGCCGCGCGATGCCTCCTCGCCGACGGACAGCAGGGCGACGCGCGGGTTTACGACCCCGTGGACGACCTCGGCGAGCGCGGCGCCCATGTACGCGAACTGGACGAGGTGCTCGGCGCGCACCTCGGTGTTGGCGCCGACGTCGACGAGTGTGACCGGGGCGCCGGGAACCGGGACGAGCGCCGCAAGCGCCGGCCGCAGGATCCCGCGGTCGCGCTTGATGTTGAAGAGGCTCGCGGCGAGCGCCGCGCCCGTCGCGCCGCCGGACACGAGCGCATCGGCGTCGCCGGAGGCGACGGCGTGGGCGGCGCGCACGATCGACGACTCGGGGTTCGAGCGCGCGGCGGCGGCCGGATTGGGGTCCTTGGCGATGGACAGCGGGGCGTCGATGACCTCGATGCCGGGGCCCGCGTTGCCGAGCTCGGCCGCGGGACCGTAGAGCAGCACGCGCACACCCTGCTGGGCGGCGAGCGTCGCTCCGGCGGCCACCTCGCCAGGCCCCAGGTCGGCCCCGTTGGCGTCGACGGCGATGATCGGGATGCGGCGCAGCAGGTCACGTCCGCGCGCGCCGCCGACAGCGACGCCTTTGCCTTGCCTGCGCCGCGCCGGCATGCGCCGGCCGCCCTCAGTGGTCGTGGTCGTGCGCCTGAGTCGGCGCGACGACCTCACGGCCGGCGTAGGTGCCGCACACCGGGCAGACGCGATGCGGGCGGCGTGGGCTGTGGCACTGCGGGCACTCGTTGAACACCGGCGCGCTGATCTTGTGCTGCGCGCGGCGCTTGGCGGTACGGGAGTGCGACTGCTTCTGCTTGGGGACGGCCATGGCTGCGGAAGGCTAACAGGAGGAGTGCGCCAGCCGCTGGCGAAGCAGTCGCGGATGACCGAGATCGAGCTCGATCCGAACCTGCTCGCCACGCTCCAGACCCTCGAAACCCACGCCGTCGACTACGTCCTCGTCGGCGAGGTCGCGGAAGCCATCCATAACGCCGGTGGCTTCATCTCGCAGGTGGCGGTCGTGCCGGGCAGCTACGGACGCAACGTGGACCGCCTCGCGTCGGCGCTGAAGGCACTCGACGCGCACCTCCCCAACGGGCAGCCGCTCAACACGAGCCTGACCGACCTGCGGGCCGAGTCGCCGTGCACCTTCCGCACGCGCTACGCCGACATCGCGCTGGACTTCTTCCCCGGCGGGACGAACGGCTACCAGGACCTCTTCGACGACGCGGGCCGCCACCGCCTCACGGCGGGCGTCGCCCCGCACGTGGCCTCGCCGCCGGACCTCGAACGCATGGAGGAGTGGGCGCGCACCTCGACCGGCGGCCACATGCCGCCGGCCGTCGCCCCCGCGGTGCTGCCACCCGAGCCACACGAGTACGGCGTCGACGACGGCATCCCCCACGCTCGCCCGCCGGCTGCGCTGCCGCCGGAGGTCGACGAGTTCGCCCAAGAGATTCGCGCGCGCCGCGCCAGCCGCGCGTCGGGCTGATCTGCCGCGATACGCCGCTTGGGGGCGTGGCGGGGAAGCACGAGGCGTTGAACTCCGCTCCTCATCGGTCACCGTCGGTGGTGGGTGCGCGCTCGTGCGGGCGCGCGGCGGGTTCAGCCCGCGTGCTGTGCGCCGAGCTCGAGCAGGCAGCTCTCGCGCAGGACGTGCCCACGCCGCGCGGCGCCGCAAGGGCGCCGCGTAGACGAGCGCCTCGCGCGGTGTGAAGCCCCGCGCCAGGCGTGCGTCGACGCGCGCCTGGATCTCGTTGCGCAGCGCGGCGACGCGCTGGGCGTAGAGCTCGTGCCTTGCCGGCATGGCGGCGTCGCGCCAGCCGATCGTCTCGCGGGCAGCGGTGCTCGGCACGGCGGTCGTGCTCATGGTCTGCATGTGGCCCTCCTTCGGGCGTGATGGATCCGCGAAGCCGTCGCGGGCGGTGAACGACGAAAGGCCCGCCCTCGCTCGGCGCGAAAACGGGCCTTTCAGGTGTGGGCGACGAGGCGCCCGGCGCTCAGCGAGCGCCAAAACGCGGCGCCAGAGCACTCACTGCTGGCCGTCGGCGGTGGCGCGCGCGCGTCGGTGCAGCAGACCCCACGGATCAGTCCGCGGGCAGCTGCTCGAGATCGTCGATATCGCGCGGACGGCCCGCGGCGCCCTTCATCGCACGCAGGTGGGCCAGACCGCAGTAGCGCACGGGGATCCCATCCAGCGTGAAGTGCAAGGCCTCGCGATCAAGCTCGGCGTACAGGTCCTCGGTCTCGACCCCGGCGACCCACTGCATGACATCCAGCGGACCGAGGTCGGTCTCGACGCGGAAATTCCCGCCGGCGGCGAGATCATCGGCGTCGGTCGCGTCCATCGGCAGCTCGTCGGCGGTGAAGTCACCGAGCTCTGCCGCGGTCGCGTGGATCGCGGCGAGTGCCTTCGCCAGCCGCCCGAGGTTGGCCGGGTCCGCTCGCGGCACGACGTCGAGATCCTTCGTCGGGCGCGCGTAGCCGTGGGCAGCCACCGCGACTCCCCCGATGATGATGTGCGCGACGTCCTCGTCGTGCAGGAACCGCAGCAGCGGCTCGGGGTCAAGCGCCTCGGGAGCGCTCATGCCGGCGTGCGGCCTCGGCGGCCGCCGCGACCTTGTTGGCAAACCG
>JAWVGM010000061.1:0-6224 GCA_033855075.1 Solirubrobacteraceae bacterium
GGACGTCCATCGAGTCGACGCCGATCGCCTGCACGCGGCGCAGGTGGTTCAGCGAGCGGTTGCGCGCGATCCGGTACAGCCACGGGCGCACGTTGATCGCGCGGTCGTCGGCGAGGATCGCGTTGAACGACGCGGCGAAGACCTCCTGGAGGACGTCCTCCGCGTCCTCGCGCGAGCCCAGCATGTGGCGGCAGAACGCGAGCAGACGCGACTGGTAGCGGCCGACGAGCGCCTCGAACGCGCTGTGGTTGCCGCGCCGGATGAGGACGATCAGCCGCTCGTCGGATTGCAGGCGAAGCAGCGGGGTCGGACCCCGCATGCCCAGTGCTGCGGAATGCTTGAGAGCTGAGGCTTCCATGGTTGCCAGACGACGGTCTTGTCCTGCGATCGTTCAAACCCGCAAACGGTCGCGAAGTTCCGAGGTTGCGCGTCGAGTTTCAGGCTAGCGACGCCGCGAGTCCTGCATGCCCGGGGCGGGATTCGAACCCGCAAGCTCTTGCGAGCCAGCGACTTTTAAGGCCGCCTGCCTATGCCGTTGGGCCACCCGGGCGATGCTCGACGCGCGCATCCTAATGCGCGCGCCGAGCGACGTCTCTAGCGCCTGAACGACGCGAGGTTGCGCTTGAAGACGGAGTACGCGGGCCGCAGCGTGCCGTCGAGATTCACGAGGCCGCCGTCGAACACCGATTCCTCGCAGTCGACGGATGGGGTCCAGTTGTACGTGTACAGGCGCTGGATGTAGCGCTGGTAGCGCTTGGCCAGCGTGAACATGTACTGCGTGCGGTCGGCCGCGCGCTTGTCGTCGCACGGGAACGCGGTGCCCTGCTTGGTCAGGCCGCCGGTCTCCGTGTACCAGAACTTGGCCGTCTTGTTGGCCTTCTGGACGGCCTTGATGATGCGCAGCGTGCCGGGGTACGTGTTCGTGTACTTCTTGATCTTGCGGTTGACCTCGGAGTAGTTGTGGATCCCGACGACCCGCACGCGCGCGGCATCGGCGCCGGCGGCCTTGAAGAACTTGGCGATGTAGCTCTCGACGCCGCGCTGGTCGAGGACGTCGAGCGCGACGATCGTGCAGCCGGTGCAGAGCTTGCGCATCTGACCGAAGAACAGCGCGGCGCTGCGCGGGCTCTTGGACGTCGGCTGGGTCTTGTGGTTGGCCTCGTTCCAGGCACCCCAGTCCGTCACGCCCTTCGGCTTGTAGCGCTTGATGAGCGCGCCGACGCGCTTGCGGTAGTTCGCGACGCTCGGCAGCTTCGGCGTGCCGTTCTTGATGTCGGCCGTCGAGATGTGCATGAGCACCTTCACACCGCGCGCCCTCGCGGCCGCGACGAACGTGTCGGCCTTCGCGAGCTCGGCGGAGTCCGTGATCGCGTTCCACTCGATGAAGTAGCGCGTGAGCTTGAGGTTCAGCGCCTGGTAGTCGGAGTTGGCGAACATCGCGGGGCTTTGATCGCCGATCCCCACGCGGATGTTGACTGCCGACGCCGACGCGGGGACGGCGAGCAATGCGAGGACGATCAGCAGCGGGAACAGACGTCGGGACACGAGGCAGCTTCCTTTCGGCGAGGTCAAACCGGTCCGGGGGACATCGGCATCCCCGCACGAGGACTGAAGCCTAGTGCGCCAGCGCGAAGGGCTACGCCACTTGAACGTCGCGCTCGGCGACCGCTCCGACGCCCGTGAGCACCATCGACGCGAGCCGCTTGTCGCCTTCGATGCGCAAGCCGCTGCGGTCGCCGTCCGGGCCGAGCGCGTCGATCCAGTGCTCCAGGGCGCCCGACACGTGCGCGTCCGCGTCGGGGTCCGCGCGCTCGGCGATCGCGACGCTGCCGCGATGCACCGTCAGGGCGTAGTGCTTGGTCGTCATCGAGTCGACGTGCACCGCGAGGTCGGCAACGCCACTCATCGACGCCGGCGGATCTACGAGGCCCGGTGCGACGCGCAGGATCGCGCCGATGTCGATCGCCTCGGACTCGCGCGGCGCCGTCCAGGCCCAGTCATAGCCCCAGCGCGCGAGCGCGCCGAGGACCGGCAGCAGCTCCTTCGAGCGTGCGGTGAGCTCGTAGTCCACGCGCGGCGGCACCTCGCGGTAGCGCTGACGCGTGAGCAGGCCGTCGGCGACCATGCGGTTCAGGCGCGAGCGCAACTGCTCGGTCGAGATGCCCGGCAACACGCGCTGCAGCTCGACGAACCGGCGCGGGCCGGACGCGAGGTCGCGGACGATCAGCAGCGTCCACTTGTCTCCGACGAGGTCGAGCGCGCGCGCATCCGGCGCCCACTGGTGATAAGGGTGTCGCTTCGGGGTGGGGGTGGGCGGCATGTGTTCGCTCCGATCGCCGGCGTATTGGGAAGGACGCGGCTCAAGGGGACTGAAGTCCCGGTCGTCACGATAAGACAGGATTGCGAAGTGCGCACGCTTTGGTCCGGTTGTTGGACCTTTATGGGTGCAAATCCAGTGCGAAGGTTCCCGCAAGTTTCCATCTCGGTGCGCGTTACGGTCTGGCATGGAGCCCGTCACGTCGCTCGATCAGTACCGGCGCAGCGCGACGCGTCGCTCCCGCGGCAACGGCCGGCCCGCGCTGTTCTTCGATCTCGCGTCGCCGTACACGTACCTCGCGGCCGAGCGGGCGGACCGGATGTTCCCCGGGCTCGAGTGGATTCCGTCGTCGTCGGACGCGTTGCAGTGCGCCACCTCGATCGCCGAGGAGGAGCGCGCGAAGATCGACCGGCGCGCCGCCTTGCTCGGGCTGCCGATCGTGTGGCCGATGGGCCCGGCTCCGCGGGCATACGGCGCCATGCGGGTCGCATCGGTCGCCGCGCAACGCGGCGTCGGAGCGGCGTTCGTGCTCGCCGCGAGCCGGCTCGTGTACTGCGGGGGCTTTGACCTCGAGGACCCCGAGATCCTCGCCGAAGCGGCGGCCGCCGCCGGCATCGACCTCGGCGAGATGCTGCACGCCGCAGGTGACTGGCGGCGCGACGGCCCGATCGAGGACGCCGGCCGCAGGTTGCTCGCCGCGGGCGCCGATCGCCTTCCGGCGCTGCGCATCGGACGGATCCTCTTCTGCGGCGAGGACCGCCTTTCGGAGGCCTTCGCGGCGCGCGCCACGGCGTGAGCGTGTGAACGTCGTGGAAGTTCCCGGCTTGCGGGGTACCAAGGACGCGGTGTTAATGGCAACCGCCGGTAGTGTCCCGCGATGCTGAGCGACGCCTCCCAACCTGCCCGCGCGGCAGCGCGCAGTCCGGCCGACGTCGTCGGTGGGCACCTCGTCGCGCGCCGGCTGAAGGCGCACGGCGTCACGAAGCTCTTCACGCTGTCGGGCGGCCACCTGTTCTCGATCTACGACGGCTGTCGCGCCGAAGGCATCGACATCGTCGACGTGCGCCACGAGCAGTCCGCGGCGTTCGCGGCGGAAGGCTGGGCGAAGGTCACGCGCCAGCCGGGTGTCGTCGCGCTGACGGCAGGCCCGGGCGTCACCAATGGCATGAGCGCGATCGCTTCGGCGCAGCAGAACCACTCGCCGATGCTCGTGCTCGCGGGCCGGGCTCCGGCGATCCGCTGGGGACAGGGCTCGCTGCAGGAGCTCGACCACGTCCCGTTCGTCGCTCCGCTCGCGAAGTTCGCCGCGACGTCGGCCAACACCGGCGAGATCCCCGCGCTCATCGACGAGGCCCTGGCCGCGGCGGTCGCACCACACGGCGGGCCCGCGTTCCTGGACTTCCCGCTGGATCACGCGTTCGGCGAGGGGCCCGAGGGGAGCGCGCCGCCGGCGTTGCCCGATGCGTCGTGCGGGCCGGCAGCCGACAGCGACGCGATCGCGCGCGCGACGAAGCTCCTGCGCGGCGCCCGGCGCCCGGTCGTCATGGCGGGCACGGATCTGTACTGGGGTCACGCCGAGGACGCGCTGCGCGAGCTGGCCGAGGAGCTGCGGATCCCGGTCTTCCTGAACGGATTGGCGCGCGGCTGCCTGCCGGCCGATCACGAGCTGTTCTTCGCGCGCGCGCGTCGCGAGGCGCTGCGCGAGGCCGACGTCGCGCTTGTCGTCGGCGCGCCGATGGACTTCCGGCTGGGCTTCGGCGGGGTGTTCGGCGACCAGACGTCGCTGGTCGTCGTCGACCGGGTGCGTCCCGAGCGGGCGCACCCGCGCGAGATCCACGCCGAGCTCTACGGCGGGATCGGCGCGACGCTGCGCGCGCTCGGCGCGGCCGGGCCGGGGCCCGACCGCTCGGCGTGGGTGGCACGGCTGCGCGCGTCCGAGGTCGTCGCGCGCGAGGCCGAGCAGGCGGAGCGCTTGGACGAGCGCTCGCCGCTGCACCCGATGCGCATCTACGCAGAGCTCGGCGAGCTGCTGGACCGCGACGCGATCGTCATCGGCGACGGCGGCGACTTCGTCTCGTACGCGGGCCGCGTCATCGACTCCTATGAGCCGGGCTGCTGGCTGGACCCCGGTCCGTTCGGCTGCCTCGGCTCGGGGCCCGGCTATGCGCTCGCGGCGAAGCTCGCGCATCCGGGGCGGCAGGTCGTGCTGCTGCTCGGCGACGGGGCGTTCGGCTTCAGCGGGATGGAGTTCGACACGCTCGCGCGCCACGGCGTGAACGTCGTCGGGATCGTCGGCAACAACGGGATCTGGGGCCTGGAGAAGCACCCGATGGAGATGATCTACGGCTACTCGGTCGCGGCCGACCTCACCCCGGAGACGCGCTATGACCTCGTCGTCGAGGCGCTTGGCGGCCACGGCGAGCTCGTGCGCACACCGGCGCAGCTGCGGCCGGCGCTCGAGCGGGCGTTCGGCGCGGGCAAGCCCGCGCTCGTCAACGTCCTGACGGATCCCTCCGTGGCGTATCCGCGGCGCTCGAACCTCGCTTGACCACTTAAAGACGGAAGCCGCCCCCAGGGGAAAGGGCGGCTTCCTCATACTGGCCCCGACAGGACGGGCAGGGGTACGTACTACCTGGGCCTTATGTGATGGTCCGAGCGGCGGGAGGCGCCGATCTAACGGCTAGCTCGGACCTATGTCCGGCAGTCGGTTTCCCTCTAGAAGCTCGGGTCCCCTCAGCCGGTACACGGGGTATCGGATATCCGTGCGGAAACCTTGAGTAGAACGTTCGTCCGTCTTTGCTACGGCTCGGGGTGCGCCATGGCGACGCGCGCGAGGGCGAGCGCGGCGCCGCGCAGGATGTCGTGCTCGGAGACCTCGACGCGCTCGAGGGCGAAGGCCCGCATGGTCTCGATGAGCATCGCGATGCCGGCGACGATCGTCGGCGCGCGGTCGGGATGCAGGCCGACGACCGCGCGGCGCCGGTCGTTGTCCATCTGCGCGAGGCGGGCGAGCAGGAGTTCGCACGTCGCGAGCTCGAGCACATGCCCGTGGACGCGGGCCGGGTCGTATGGGTCCAGGGCGAGCTCGATCGCGGCGCACTGGGTGGCGGTGCCCGCGACGGCGATCCCGGCCCGCACCCCGGAACGGACGTCCTCCGGGACGGCGGCGGCGATGATCGCGTGGACCTCGGTGGCGAGCGCTTGGAGCTGCTCGGGCGGCGGCGGGTCGTCGTGCAGGTGGCGCTCGCTCTGGCGTACGACGCCGGCCTGCGTCGAGACGTGGAAGGAGACGTCGCCGTCACGGCCGACGACGAACTCCGTCGAGCCGCCGCCGATGTCGATGACGACCGTCTGCGCGCCGTTGTGCGTGCGCTCGCTCGTCGCGCCGGCGAACGTCAGCGCGGCCTCCTCGTCGCCGCCGATCGTTCGCGCGTCGAGGCCGAAGCGCTCGCGCACGGTGGCGGTGAACTCGGCGCCGTTGGCCGCGTCGCGGACGGCGCTCGTGAGGACGGCGACCGTGTGCGTCGCGCCGTGCTCGTCGATTGCGGCGCGATAGCCCTCGAGGACATCGAACACGCGCTGCATCGGCGCGTCGCCCAGGCGCCCGCTCGCGTCGACCCCCTCGCCGAGCCGCGTGACGATCGACTCGCGGTGCAGCTGGCGCACGGCGAGGTCGGCGGAGACCTCGGCGACGAGCAGCCGCGTGGAGTTCGTCCCGATGTCGACGACGGCGACGCGCATTGGTCCGCGAGAGTAGCCGCCCGCATCTCCGTTGACCCGCTCCGAACGACGTTGCTAAGCTGTGACGTCCACGCCGCGGGGTGGAGCAGTCTGGTAGCTCGTCGGGCTCATAACCCGAAGGTCGCGGGTTCGAATCCCGCCCCCGCTATACGGAAACCCCCTCTCG
>JAWVGM010000062.1:0-45531 GCA_033855075.1 Solirubrobacteraceae bacterium
GCCAGCGTCCAGCCGCTATCGCCGCGGCATGAACTCCGGCACGTCGAGCTCGGTGATGCCGAGACCTGACCGGCGGGTCGTGGCGGGCTCGGGTGCGGGAGGTGGTGGCGAGGGCCCGCGGTACACGGGCGGCGAGGACGGCGCCAGCGTGCGCTGGGCCGACGGCGTGTCGTGGCGCTTGACCGGCGGCTGTCCGCCGTACCCGGTGGCGACGACCGTGACCCAGACCTGATCTTCGAGCGTCTCGTCGACCATCGCGCCGAAGATGATGTTCGCCTCCGGGTGCGCCGCGGCGGATACGGTCTTGGCCGCCTCGTTGACCTCCCACAGCGACAGGTCCCGGCCGGCCGTGATCGACAGCAGGATCGAGCGCGCGCCCTCCATGCTCGTCTCGAGCAGCGGCGACGCGACGGCCGCCTCGGCGGCGGCGATCGCGCGGTTCTCACCCGTGCCCATGCCGATGCCGAGCAGCGCGTTGCCGGCCTCGGACATGATCGTCCGCACGTCGGCGAAGTCGAGGTTGATGAGGCCGGGCAGCGTCACGAGGTCGGAGATGCCCTGCACGCCCTGGCGCAGCACGTCGTCCGCGACGCGGAAGGCCTCGACCATCGACGTCTGCTTGTCGAGCACGGCGAGCAGCCGGTTGTTCGGCACGACGATGAGCGTGTCGACCTCCTCGCGCAGCGCCTCGATCCCCGCCTCGGCCTGCTCGCGCCGGCGCGTGCCCTCGAAGCCGAACGGCTTCGTGACGATGCCGACCGTCAGCGCGCCGATCTCGCGGGCGATACGCGCGATGACCGGCGCGGCGCCCGTGCCGGTTCCCCCGCCCGCGCCCGCGGTGATGAAGATCATGTCCGAGCCCTTCAGCAGCGCCTTGATGCGGTCGTACTCCTCCATCGCCGCGCCACGGCCGAGCTCGGGGTTCGAGCCCGAGCCCAGGCCGCGCGTCAGCCGAGCACCGATGTGCAGGGTGACGTCCGCGAGCGACTGCTGGAGGGACTGCAGATCGGTGTTGATCGCGACGAACTCGACGCCCGCGACCTGCGCCTCGACCATCCGGTTGACGGCGTTCGAGCCGCCGCCGCCCACGCCGACGACGCGCAGCACGGGCTGTCCGGCCGGCTTGGCCTGCCCGAAGGGGATCTCGCGCTCGTCCGGCCGGGCGAACGCGTCGACCGGCTCGTCGCGCGGATCGTCCGTGCGCGTGAGGCGGCTCGCCCTGATCTCGGAGCCGGATTGCGGCTCCATGAGGCTCTCGGGAATGTCCGACGAGAAGGCGTTGCGCAGGCGCTCCTGGGGCGTCGGGATGTGCGGCTCCTCGACGACTTCTTCCTCGGCGCGAGCGGCGAGTGACGGGTGCGGCACGTCGCGCGGCGGGATGTCCTCGATCGGGGTCGGAACGGGGTCGACGGCGCCTCCGGCGGGAGTCGCGGGCGTGCCGGCGCCGTCCTCGCGCGGCTCGTCGGCCTTCGCGGCGTCCTCCTCGGTCTTGCGGAAGAGCGCGGCGAGCGGACCCTCCCGCATGCTCGCGCGCTTACCGGATGCCATGGGAGAGAACCTCCTTCGCGAGGTCGCGATAGGACTGGGCGGCGGTGCCGTCCGGATCGTACTTAAGCACTGACATGCCCTTGACCGGCGCCTCCGCAAACCGCACCGTTTTCCGAATGCGTGACGCGAACAGCCGATCGCCGAAGTTCTCCTCGAGGATCTCGATCGCCTCCTTGGCGTGGATCGTCCGCGTATCCATCATCGTCGGGAGGATGCCCTCGATCTGAACGTCCGGGTTGAGGTTCTCGCGGATCATCTGGAGCGTGTTCTGAAGCTGGATCAGACCACGCATCGACAGATACTCGCATTGGACGGGGACGATTACCTGGTGAGCGGCCGTCAGGGCGTTGATCGTGAGCAGCCCGAGCGACGGCGGCGTGTCGATGCAGATGAAGTCGTAGTCGTCCTCGACCTGCTTGAGCGCCTTGTCCAGCGAGCGCTCGCGGCCGATCTGCGTGGACATCGCGATCTCCGCGCCGGCGAGGTCGATCGAGGCGCACGCGACGTCGATCTCGCGCTTGCGCACGACCTGCTTGATCGGGATGTGGTGCACGAGCACGTCGTACATCGAGAGCTCGAGCGTGTCCGGGTCGATGCCCTGCGACATCGTGAGGTTCCCCTGCGGGTCCATGTCGACGCACAGCACCCGGTAGCCGCTCTCGGCGAACGCGGCGGCGAGGTTCAGCGTGGTCGTCGTCTTGGCGACGCCGCCCTTCTGGTTGGCGAACGCGATGACGCGCGCCTTCTGCACGCTCGGAACCGGTGGGGTGGCGGGACCGGGCGGCTGAGGCGCTTCACTATGGAAACCGGACACGTCGCTCTATTCGCACGCGCGGGAGGTATTCCTTCAGCCCGGTAGCAGTCGGGCCGGATGTAGTGTCCGCGGCGATGATTTCCCACTGGGATGACGTGCCGTGGGACACGCAGGAGCACGGCGAGCTGCGCTTCCAGCGCCAGCGCCTCGCGGCCGCCGCCGGGGCGCAGAACGTCGGGCTCAGCCGCTTCCGCGTCCCGCCGGGCGCACGCCAGATGCCCCAGCACGTCCACGCCGACGAGGAGGAGATCTTCTTCGTCCTGGATGGCGCGGCTCTGAGCTGGCAGGACGACGTCGTCCATGAGGTCTCGGCGGGCGACACGATCGTCCACGTCGCGCAGCGCGAGGCGCACTCGATGATCGCCGGCCCGGACGGACCGCTCGACGTGCTCGCGTTCGCCAGCGGGTCGCCGACGGGCCTCACGACGCTTCCGCGCGCGGGCATCACGTGGGTCGGCGAGCGCCGGCTGCCCGCCGACGCTCCCCACCCCTACCAGGCCGAGCCGGACCTCCAAGCGCTGCCGCCCCTCGCACCGCGGCCGCCGTCGATCATCGCCCTCGCCGACGTCGAGGCGCGGACTGGCGAGCACGGGGCGATCCGCCGCACGCGCCGCGATCTCGGTACCGCCGCGGGTTCGGTGGCGACGGGGCTGAAGCACGTCGAGCTCCCGCCCGGCGCGCGAGCGGCGCCACGTCACTGTCACAGCGCCGAGGAGGAGCTCTTCGTCGTCCTCGGCGGCGACGGCGTCGTGCGCCTCGGTGACGAGGAGCGCGCGGTGCGCCGCGGCTCGGTCGTCGCCCGCCCGGCGGGAACAGGCGTCGCGCATGACTTCCAGGCCGGCGACGGCGGCATGACGCTGCTCGCCTACGGCACGCGCGAGCCCGACGACATCTGCTGGTATCCGGACTCGCAGAAGATCTCCTTCATCGGCGTCGACATCATCGCCCGCGTGGAGCCGCTCGACTACTGGGACGGCGAGGGCTGACGCGCTGAGCGAGCTGCTCGACAAGCGCCTGCTCGTCGTGACGGGGAAGGGCGGCGTCGGCAAGACCACGGTCGCGGCCGCGCTCGGGCTCGTTGCCGCGCGCACCGGCAAGCGCACGATCGTCGCCGAAGTCGCGCGACGCAGCGACGTGACGAGCGCGTTCGATCGCGAGGGCGCCAAGCCGTTCGAGGAGGTCGAGCTCGCGCCCGGGTTGTTTCACATATCGGTCGACCCGCAGGACGCGCTCGAGGAGTACCTGCGCGACCAGCTTCCTCCCGGCCCCCTCGTGGACATCCTCAAGCGCAGCCGGATGTTCAGCCTGCTCGCCGCCGCGACGCCGGGCATGCGCGAGCTGCTCACGGTCGGAAAGCTCTGGGAGCTCGCCCAGCTCGACCGCCGCACGCCCGGTGCCGAGGTCTATGACCTCGTCGTCGTCGACGCGCCCGCGACCGGCCACGGCGTCGCGATCCTCAAGGCGCCGCGGACGTTCGCCGCCGCCGCCGGCAGCGGGCCGATCGCCCGCCAGGGAAAGATCATCGACGCGACGCTCTCAGATCCGGAGCAGACCGGCGTCGTCGCGGTCGCGCGCGCCGAGGAGCTCGCGGTCACCGAGACCGGCGCGCTGCGCGAGGCGCTGCGGGAGAGCATGGGCCTCGAGCTCGAGCGCGTCGTCGCCAATGCGCTGGAGCCCGACCGCTTCACGCCGGCCGAGGCCAAGACGCTGCAAGCCCACGCCGCGCATCCCGCGGTCACGCGCGCGCTGCACGCGCACGCACGCGCGACGCGCCAGCGCAGCCAGCTGCGGCGCCTACGCAAGCTCACCGGCCGCAAGCCCGTACGCCTGTCGCTGCACCCCGGCGGCGCGAACCTCGAGGAGCTCGCCGACGAGCTCGGGGGCCAGCTGCTGTGACGTCCCTGGCGCAGCGCCTCGACGGCAAGCGCGTGATCATCGTCGCGGGCTCCGGCGGCGTCGGCAAGACGACCGTCTCGGCCGCGCTCGCGCTCGGGCTCGCCGCCGCCGGGCAGCGCGTCGCGGTCGTGACGATCGACCCGGCCAAGCGCCTCGCCGAGTCGCTCGGCCTTGAGGCGCTCGGCAACGAGCCCCACCGCGTCGAGCCCGAGCTCCTTTCGGCTGCCGCGCCCGATAGCACGATGCGCGGCGAGCTGTGGGCGATGATGCTCGACCCCAAGGCGACGTTCGACGACCTCATGGTCCGCCTCGCGCCCGACGACCAGACGCGCGAGGAGGTCCTCGGCAACCGCATCTACCGCGAGCTGTCGGGGGCGGTCGCCGGCACACAGGAGTTCAGCGCGATCGCCAAGCTCTACGCGCTGCACCACGAGGGCGGCTTCGACGTGATCGTGCTCGACACGCCGCCGTCGCGCAACGCGCTGGACTTCCTCGACGCGCCCGACCGCCTGGCCGACTTCTTCGAGGGCCGCGCGCTCAAGATCTTCCTCGCGCCGACCGGTATCGCGGGCCGGCTGCTCGGCGCCGGCACGAGCATCGTCTTCGGCGTGCTGAAGCGGATCACGGGCGTGGACCTGCTCGGCGACATCGCGGTCTTCTTCCGCTCGCTCGGCGGCCTCATCGACGGCTTCAAGGAACGCGCCGCCAGCGTCAAGGCGCTGCTCGCCGCGCCGGAGACGACGTTTCTCATCGTCACGTCAGCCGAGCGCGAGCCGGTCGCCGAGGCGATCTTCTTCCGCGAGAAGCTGCGCGAGGCGCGCATGCCGTTCGGCGGCCTCGTCGTCAACCGCACGCACATCCTCGACGACGAGCTCGACGGCACCGGCGCCGGCGAGCTGCCGCCAGAGCTCGGCGGCGCGCTCGCGGCGAAGGTGGACGCGAGCGTCGCGGATCTGCGTGTGCGCGCTGCGCGCGACGCCGAGTCGATCGGCGACCTCGCGCAGCGCCTCGGGGAGGCCGACCCGATCATCGTCCCGCGACTGGAGGGCGACGTGCAGGACATCGACGGCCTGCTCGCGCTGTACCGCCATCTCGCCCACGGCTGAGCGACATCGGGCTTCGTCGTGCGCCGAGGCGGCGCGTGACCATCGCCGGTCGCGCGCCCGCTAGCAGGGTCCGCCGACGTGCTCGATGCGGCTATAGCCGCGGACCCAATCGAGCCGCGGGTTGTACGCCTCGAGCTCGGGGATCGGCAGGCAGTTCGCCCACGCGCGATGGACGTCCTTGACCATCCAGACGTGCGTCATGATGCTGACGACGTTGCCCGCCTTGCCCAAGTCGTGGTGGTGGTAGATCGGGATCGGGCCCGCGAAGCTCGGTCGCTTCCCCGGCGGGACGCGGAACATCGTGCCGACCAGGACGACCGGGCCCTTTGGCGAGCGCCAGAACACGAGCGACTCCGGGCGCCGGGCATCGAAGGTGCGGTGGTCCGTTTCGTACGTGTCGTTGTAGAAGTGAAAGAAGCCCGGCTTCGTGTGAAAGTGACCGGCCGTCAAGCGGTGAAATCCGAGATGCCTCGCCGCCCGCAGCGTGAGGCCGTGCCACGTCTTCAGCACGCGGCGATGCAAGGCCAGCGCCTGGCGGCGCTGCTTGAGCGTCGCGCTCGCGAAGTCGGCGAGCTTCGGTCCGTGGTCGTGGGCCTTCGTGCCGTCGCCGGTGATCTTGGTGGGGTAGCTGAGCACGCCCGTGTCACACCCCGCGCGCGCCATCCGCATCGTCCCGACGATCTTCCTCGTCGCCGCAAACGTCGCGTTGACCGCCCACGTGCCGCCGCCCTCGATCCCGCCGCCGGCCGCGACGACGCCGGCCGCCGAGATCGGCACGTCGCGCTTCACGACCGTCGCGTCGCACTGCTCGCTGTAGACGATCAGCGTCCTGATCTTGTCGCGGTGCCCGGCATCGATCGTGAAATCGACGTGCCAGTTCTTGCCGCTCGTCGCGTGATCGGCGAACGAGAACTCCGCGCCCTTGGGCGGCAGCGCCGCCTGCACGGCGGCCACGAGCACGAGCGCCGCGGCGACGACCAGACCCGCGGACACCACGCGACGGGGAACTAGCACGGTCCGTTGACGTGCTCGATGAGGGGGTACGCGGGCAGCCATTTGAAGGGTGGGTTATACGCCTCGAGCAGCAGGATCGGCAGGCAGTTCGCCCAGGAGTTCTTGAGGCTCGCGACCATCCACACGTGCGTCATGTAGCTCCTGATCCTGCCCGTGCGGCTCCGGGCATGGTGGTGGTAGATCGGGATCGGGCCGGCGAAGCTCGGTCGCTTGTTCGGTGAGACGCGGAACATGGTTCCCACCAGCACGGGCGCACTTCCGTCGTTCGGGCGCCAGAACACGAGCGACTCCGGGCGATGAGCATCGAAGATCCGCTTGTCGCTCTCGTACGTGTCGTTGTAGAGGTGAAAGAAGCCCGGGCTCCATGGGAGGCCCCGCAGGCGGTGATAGCCCCGACGCTTCGCGGTGGCGAGCGTCGTGCCGTGCCAGAGCGCCAATACCTCGCGATGTACCGCCACCGCCTGGCGGCGCTGCTCGAGCGTCGCGCCGGCGATGTCGGGGTACTTCGCCTCATGGTCGTGTTCGGAGAAGCCGGCGCCGCCGCCGCCGTCTCCGGTGATCGCACTGGGGAAGCCCAGGACGCCGGTGTCACAGTTGGCGCGGTTCATCCGCATTGTCCCGACGATCTTCCTGGTCGCCTGGAACGTCGCGTTGACCGCCCACGCGCCACCGCCCGCGACCCCGCCGCTGACCGCGACGACACCGGCCGCCGAGATCGCCACGTTGCGCCGCACGGCCGTCGCGCCGCACGCCTCGCTGTAGACGATCAGCGTCCTCACGCGGGTACGGCGCTTGGCGTCGATCGTGAAATCGACGTGCCAGTTCTTACCAGTCGTCGCGTGGTCGGCGAACGAGAAGCTCGCGCCCCTGGGCGGTAACGCCGCCTGCGCTGAAGCCGCGATCCCGAGGACCGCGACGACCAAGATTACGGCGGACAGAGCGAGGCTCGGCAATAACCACGGATGTGGCTGGAGACGCATTCGTGCGTCGGCGCCGGCTACTTGACCTTGACGGTCATCTTCATGTTCTCGTACGCAGATGTCGCGGCAATGGCCGGCGCGAGCAATGTCTTCACGTGAGTGGGCCTCTCAAGAACGATTGAACGGTGAATCTAGCTGCAACACCGGCCGGGTGGCAACGCATCGGCGCGCGGCCGCTCGCCTCAGGCCAGGGTGCCCATCTCCGAGAGCAGCCGGTCGGCGAGCCCGCACAGATCCGGCTCGAGGTGCCCGCAGATGACGTCGCGCAGCAGCGCGCGCAGGTAGCCCGACAGCTCGGCGAGCAGCGCCTCGACCGCGCCGTCGGCCGCGGCGAGTCCCGTGATGACCGCATGCTCGAGCGCGACCGCGTGCGCCATGCGCTCGGTCACCTCGAGGCGGTGCTCGTCGGTCGCGCACAGCGCGGCGATGCGCCCGGGAAGCCGGCCGCTGGCGGGGCCTTCGGGCTCGAGCAGCGCGCGCAGCGCGAGCAGGTGGTCGGTGAGCGCATCGAAGGCGCTCGCGCGCTCGCAACCGAGCTCGAAGCGCCGCAGCGCCCAGGCGATCTCGCCCGAGCGCGGTGCGCGGCGGGCGACGAGCGAGCAGAACGCGCGCAGCTCGTCCTCGGAGTCCATGTCGATGACGAGCTCGCCGCGCGCGCGGCCGGCGGTCCCGAGCTCGCCGAGCATCCACGGGGCCGAGCCCGTGCGCTCCCACGCGACCGGCGAGAGCGCCACACAGGCGGAGTCAAAGAGCCGCAACGCGCAGATCAGGCGCCGGAAGCGCATGCGCGCGTCGGTCAGCGGCGCCGGCGCGCCAGGATCGTCGGTGACCTCGAGGCAGGCGAGCACGGACGGGGCATCCGCGCCGCGCGGCCACACCGCGTCGGCGGGCGCGTCGGCGAGCAGGTCGCCGGAGATGAGCGACAGCCCGTCGGCGAGCGCGATCTCCGGGGAGATGATGCGCAGCCCGAGCACGGGCGCGACGACGATCGCCTGCCCGCGACCGTCGAGCAGCGCGTCCTCGAGCTCGGCGTACGCGCGCTCGAGGCGCTCGTCGGTGATGACGAATTCCGCCGCCTCGCTGAACACGCGGCTGATGAACACCCGCAGCGCGGCATCGGCGCGCTCGCGCGCCTCGACCGGCACGCGCGGCTCGCCCTGCGCGCGCAGGTAGTCGCCGACCCCGTCGCGCGCGGCCAGCGCGCGCGCCGCGGCGGGATAGCTCGGCAGCCGGGTGAGGACGCCGACGCGGTCGCGGATGAAGTTGTCGGTCAGCGGCCGGTAGCAGTACAGCGGGGTGTCGCGGCGGCGGCCGCGCGTCTCCACGAGCTCGAAGGCGACCTCGTCGCCGTCCTCGCTGGCCTCGGCGAGTTCCCACGCGGCCTCCCCGGCAAAGGCGCCGAGCGCGTCGTAGAGCGGACGTTGGCGCATCGGGGAACGCGTTCGCTCCGGGAGCGCGCGCTCCTGCTCGGTGCATCAGGACCTGCGCGCGCGCAGGATCACGTCGTGGCTCGTGACGGTCATCCCCAGACGCTCGCCGAGCCCTTCGATCGCGCGCTCGAGCTCGGCGTCCTCGAACGGCACGACGTCGCCGGACTCCTCCATGACGATGTGGTGATGGTGATCCCCCGACGGGTCGACGGGCTCGTAGCGCGCGACCCCGTCTGCGTCGAAGCGGCGCACGAGCCCGAGCTCGTGCAGCGTCTCGAGCGCCCGGTACACCGTCGCGCTCGACCCGCGGCTGCCCTCGGCGCGCAGCTGGTCTGCGATGTCCTGGGCACCGAGCAGGCAGCTCTGGCGCGCGAGCAGCTCGACGACCGCCGAGCGCCCTGCACTCGCGCGCAATCCCGCGGCGCGCAGGACGAGCTGGCTGTGCTCCAGCCAGCGGTTGCGGGCGGGTCCGTGCATCGGCCTATCGTGGCATGCGGCGTTGAATCGCAGACCGGTGGGTAGGGTTCGTTGCACATGCAAGCGCCTGTCGTCTCGACGACGCGGGACGCCTCGCACACGAACCACGACCGGCGCCTGGAATCGCTGGACGGCCTGCGCGGAATCGCCGCGCTTTCGATCTTCCTGTTCCACGTCTGGCTGTACACGATGCCCTCGCCGGTGGCATCAGATCGCTCGACGTTCGGGGATTACGCCGCGCACGAGTTGAGGCTGGGCGTCGTCGTGTTCTTCGTGTTGTCGGGATTCCTGCTGTCACGTCCCTGGTACCGCGCGGCCCTCGACGGCGGTCGCCCGCCGAGCCTGCGGCGGTTCGTCCGCGCACGCGCTGCGAGGATCGCGCCGGCGTACTACGCCGCGCTGCTCGGCTCGGTGGCGCTGTTGTGGGGCCTCGCCGGCACGCCGGGCCTGCGCCTGCCGCCGCCCGGTGAGCTCTCGCTCTTCGTCGCCTTCGCGCAGAACCTCTCCCCCGGCAGCGTCATGAAGCTCGACCCGCCGATGTGGTCGCTCGGGGTCGAGGTGAGCTTCTACGCGCTGTTGCCGCTGCTCGGCTGGCTCGCGGTCCGGCTGCCGGGACGGCGCCGTGCTCAGGCGATCGTGCCGCTCGCGCTGATCGCGGCCGGCCTCGTCTTCAACTGGACGATCGCGGGCCACGGCGTCGGCCTGGTCGGCTCGAAGTCGCTTCCGGCGATGCTGCCGTACTTCGCCCTCGGCATGCTCGCAGCGATCGCGCTGCACCGGCGCGCGCCCGCCACCCGCGCCCGCCGCGGCCTCATCGGCGGTGGGCTCGCGCTCGTTGCCTCCGACGCGTTCCTGAAGGCCGCGGTCCCCGCCGGTCTCAGCGGCCTGCCGACCGACGACCTCGCGCAGTCGTTTCTCATCGTGCGCGACCTGCCGTCCGCGATCGGGTTCGCGCTCCTCATCGCCGGTCTGGCTGCCGCGCCTCACAGCGCTGTGCTCGGCGGCCGGGTCCTGCGGGGGCTCGGCGCGATCTCCTACCCGCTCTACCTGTGGCACGTGCCCGTCTTGATCGCGCTGCGCGGGTACGGCCTGCTGCCGCTCGATCCCCTGCTCGCGCTCGCGGTCACGATCGGGCCGGTGCTGGCGATCTCGACGCTCAGCTGGGTCCTCGTCGAGCGGCCGGTCCTGGAGTGGTCGGCGCGGCGCGACGAGCGCGCTCGCGCGGAACGTCAGGCGCCGCAGCGAACGTCTGTGTCAGGCCGCGGCGACATCGACCGGCACGGCCGGCCCGAGATCGGCGCACTCAGCACCGAGCCAGCGTGAGCCGTACGTGCGCATGTCGTCGATGATCGGCAACAGCGCGAGGCCCTTCTCGGTGAGCTGATACTCGACGCGGGGCGGTACCTCGGGGAAGGTGTCGCGCTCGACGATGCCCTCCTCCTCAAGCGCCCGGAGGCGCAGCGAGAGGGTGCGGGGGCTGATGCCCTGCAGCGAACGCTCGAGCTCGCAGAAGCGCGAGCGGCCCTCGGAAAGATCACGAATGAGGAGGAGCGTCCACTTCCCGCAGACGATTTCGGCCGTGCGGCAGACCGGACAGGTGTCGTCCATGACGCAAGACTTTACCAAGTGAAGCGATAGGCGCCTGACGCGCCAACCGCCGGGGTCATGCGGCGCGCTTGGCCTCCGCGCTGGTGACGTCGTCCATCGTCGTCCCGCGGCGACCGTCGGCCGCGAGCAGGAGCTTGAAGTCGTGCGGGCTCGTCGCTGCGCGCAGGGCGTGCTCGACATCGACGCGGCCGGCCTTGACGTGGTCAAACAGCGCCTGGTCGAAGGTCTGCATCCCGTAGTAGATGCCCTCGCTGATGACCTCGGGGAGCCGACCGGTCTGCAGCGGGTCCATGATCATGTCGCGCACACGACCCGTAGTGCGCAGGATCTCGCAGGTGGCGACGCGACCACCGTCGGTGGAGCGCACGAGGCGCTGGGAGATGACGCCCTTGAGCGTGCCGGCGAGCATCGCGCGCACCTGCTGGTGCATGTGCGGCGGGAAGAAGTCGATGATGCGGTTGATCGTCTCGGGCGCATCGACCGTGTGGACGGTCGAGAGCACGAGGTGCCCGGTCTCCGCCGCGCTGAGTGCGGTGTGGACCGTCTCCTCGTCGCGCATCTCGCCGATGAGGATGACGTCGGGGTCCTGGCGCAGCACGCGCCGCAGCGCGCGCTTGAAGGAGAGCGTGTCCTGGCCGACCTCGCGCTGGTTGATGACCGACTTCTTGTCGCGATGCAGGAACTCGATCGGATCCTCGATCGTCACGATGTGCTTCGCGTAGTTCTCGTTTATGTGATCGATCATCGCCGCGAGCGTCGTGGACTTGCCCGAGCCCGTCGTACCGGTGAGCAGCACGATCCCGCGCTCCTCCTCGGCGAGGTCGGAGATGACCGGCGGAAGCATGAGGTCTGAGACCGAGCGGATGGAATGGGGGATCGCGCGGCAGACGAGGCTCAGCGCGCCGCGCTGCCGGAAGGCGTTGACGCGGAAGCGGGCGACGCCGGAGATCGAGTAGGAGAAGTCGACCTCGTGCTCGGTGTCGAGCTCGGTGAGCTTGACCGGGTCGGTGAGCATCGTGCGCACCGCGGTCTCGGTGTCCTCTGGCGTCATCGGGCCGGCGCCCTCGATCGGTCGCAACTCCCCATCGATGCGAGTCAACGGCGCAACCTGGATCTTCAGATGCAGATCCGAGCCGCCGAGCTGCACGAGCGTGCAGAGGGCGTTGTCAACGTCGAACACGAGGGGGGCATCGGCCCGATCCGCCCAGCCATGAACGCCTGAGAGAGCGCTTGGACAGATGTTGCTCGGCGTGTGGATCCCTCAGCGGGGCCCCAAGTGCTCACGAACAGCATCGGTAAAGGATGCGGGAGCGGCACGCCGCGGCCGCGCGAGCACGCGTGTCGACATTGCTGCGTATGACGCTGCATAGGCGACATCCGTCGCGACAACGCCGGATTGGCTGACGAGGCGACCGTCGATGGCTAACGGTGCCGGCGGGCAAGGGACAGTGCTTCTGCACGGACCCTGCCCGACGGTGCCGTCAGGCGTCGTCGGACGCCCGTCAGGCAATCCGGCGTCAGGCGACGTCGCGGAGCTTCTGCGCTTCAGCCAAGGACTGAAGCTTCTTCAGCGACTGGTTCTCGATCTGGCGGATCCGCTCGCGCGTGACGTTGAACGTGCGGCCGACCTCGTCGAGCGTGCGCGGGTGCTCGCCGCCGAGGCCGTAGCGCAGCTCGAGCACGCGGCGCTCGCGGTAGGAGAGGTTCTCCAGCGCCTCGCGGAGCGCTTCCTTCGTGAGGATCTCGGCGGCGCGCTCGTACGGCGACTCGGCTCGCTCGTCGGCGATGAACTGGCCGAACTCGGACTCCTCCTCGTCGCCGACCGGCTTCTCCAGCGATACCGGGGCCTGGGCGGAGCGCTTGATCGAGTCGACCTCTTCGGGATCGATTCCGGTGACCTCGGCGATCTCCTCCGGCGTCGGCTCGCGGCCGAGCTCGGTGACCAGCTTGCGCTCGGCGCGACCGATCTTGTTGAGCTTCTCGACGACGTGGACGGGGATGCGGATCGTGCGCGCCTTGTCGGCGAGCGCACGCGCGATGGCCTGGCGGATCCACCACGTCGCGTAGGTCGAGAACTTGAAGCCCTTGCGGTAGTCGAACTTCTCCGCGGCGCGCACGAGGCCGAGCGTGCCCTCCTGGATGAGGTCGAGGAACGGCAGTCCCTGGTTGCGGTAGTTCTTCGCGATGGAGACGACGAGGCGCAGGTTGGACTCGACCATCTTCTGCTTGGCGTCGAGGTCGCCGCGCTCGATGCGCTTGGCGAGATCGACCTCCTCCTGGGCGGTGAGCAGCCGGACCTTGCCGATGTCCTTCAGGAAGAGCTGAAGGGAATCGGTCGTCATGTCCGGCTTGAGGTCGATCGCCGCCTTCTTGCGGGCGCGCCGCTTGTCGGGCGCGCGCTCGACCGCGTTGGCGGCCTGGACGGCGGGGTCGATCTCCTCGACGAGCTCTATCTCCGACTTCTCCAGGTAGCCGTGCAGCTCCTCGATGTCGGCCTCGTCGAGATCGATCTCCGCAACGGCGCCGGCGATCTCGGCGTACGTGAGCACACCGGTCAGCTGCCCCTTCGTCAGAAGGCCCTTGATCTCTTCGAGTTCTTGCAGTTCCACTACTGACATTCAGTCTCCGGTCTCACGCCACGCACGCACCCGTTGCCGCCCGCGCGTCTTCTGGATATGGAGGAGGGTCGGGAGTCCTCTGAGGGCGGTATCGCGCCGAACTTAGACCTCGTACTCTAGCGGGCCATCGCGGGCACTTCACGTGTCCAAGTCGTCGAATGCTTCCACGTCCTGCCTTCGTACTACGCGTGAGGGCGTCGTTTGTTTCATCGTTCCCGGTGAGATCGAACAAAGCACATGCCATCATGGACTTATGGCCGAGGGACAGGATGGCGAGCGGGAGGTTCTGACGAGCCTGCCGCGCAGCAGGCCGGTGCGCCGCAGCACGAAGCGCGGCGACCGGGCAGGGTCCAAGACGGCAGCGCGGTCGTCTCCCCAGGGCCGTACGGCCGCTCCCCCGCGACCGAAGCCCGCCGCCAAACCGGCCCGCAAGCCCGCGGCCGCCAGCGCAACCAAGTCGGCTGCCAAGCCGGCGACGAAGCCCGCGCGCAAGAAGACCGCGAGTGCAGCGAACGCCAAGCCGGACGCGGCGAAGCCGCGCGCCTCGACGCCGAAGGCGACGACCCCGCCGCGCGTCGCGCCACAGCGCAAGGTGCCGCCCGCCGGCTACGCCGCGCCCGCGAGCGACGACGGGGGCTCCCCGCCGGGCGCGACCGAGATCCTCGCCACCGCGATCCAGGCCGCGACAGAGCTCGCGCAGATCGGGTTCAGCGTCGGCCGGCAGGCATTGCAGTCCGCGCTGGAACGCCTGCCCAAGCCATAGGGCTTCTCAGGGGATAGGCTCCGGCACGGCTGTGGAAGGCCGGGCGTCGGCGCCCGGGGAACGGGGAACGGGGATCGCTCGGTGAGGTCTGCGGAGAGCGCCACGAGGATGCACGCGTGCAGGTCGGCCCGCGTGGTCGTCGCTGCGCTGGGCGCGTTGTGGTGCGCGGGGCTCGCCACGCCGGCGGCCGCACAGACGGGCGGTACGACGATGCCGCAGCCCGTCCCTGAAACGACCGGCGGCGAGGGCTATGGCCCACCGGGCAAGCGCGCGATCCGAGTGACGCCGACCGCGCTGCGCGACCAGATCATCGCCGTCCGCGGGACGCTCCCCAAGGCGGCGCGACGGCGCATCACCCTGCAGTGGCTGGACCCCGCGGCGGGCTGGAGCGACGTGGGCCACGGCCGCGTGCGCACCAACGACCACTTTCGAATCCCCTGGCGCCCGCGCCACAGCGGGCGGGTGAGCATCCGCGTCGTGCGGTCTCCACGGCACGGCCACGCGACGCGCGGGGGCACCGTGCCGGTGGGCAAGCTCACCGTCTACCGCCGTGGGCAGGCGACGTACTTCGGACCCGGCCTGTTCGGGCGCATGACGGCGTGTGGGCAGGTGCTCACGCCTGTGCTGCTCGGCGTGGCCCACAAGACGCTTCCCTGCGGAACGCTCATCGCGCTCATGTACAAGCGCCGTGAGGTCGTCGTGCCGGTTGTCGATCGCGGCCCGTTCAACGGTGACTATTCGCTGGACCTCACCCAGGGCACCGCAGACGCGCTCGCGTTCTCGACCGCGGGCGAGGTCGGGTTCCTCCGGCTTGGCCCCTGAGCGCGCCAGGGCTTCCCTCGATCCCCGCGGGGACGGGGTACCGTGTCTCGCATGGGCATTGCCGCCGCCGTTCTCGGCGCGCTCGCCGCGCTCGCCGTCGCCTGGTTCGCCGGTGTCCGGCGGCTGCTCAACCGGTCCAAGCGCGTCGCGCACGCCGTCATCGCCGACCCCGAGGAGCACACGACGATGGACGCGCAGGGCGCGGTGCGCTCCGTCCAGGGCGCCGACCTCACGCTGCCCAACGACGCGCTCGAGGCGATCTGGTCGCCGATGCACCTCGAGCGACTCGCGCGGACCTACTGGCGCTTTCTGACGCGCTGCACGCTCGGGCTCATCCGGATCCGCTACGAGGAGGACGAGCGCGCGGTCGTGTTCCTGACGCGGCCGTTCGTGTTGCTGCGCTTCCGTGCGCCCGAGTACGAGATGGACGATCGCCGGGGGATCGTGCGCTGGCGGATCCGCAGCGGCGTGCTCGTCTCACGCTCGGGCCATGACAAGGACGGCTACCTGCAGATCGACGTCCGGCGCTGCGGGCCGGTGGACGACGACAACCAGCGCGTGCACGTCGAGGTCGAGGTCGCGAACTTCTACCCCGCCCTCGCGAGCGCGATCGCGCGCTGGTTCTACGCGGCCACGCAGTCGCGCCTGCACGTGATCATCACCCACGGCTTCCTGCGCTCGCTCGCTCGCCTGGACCTCGCCGAGTCGGTCACGGGCCGCTACGCGCACGCGGAGGCCGCGCTCGACGAACTGCCCGATCCGCCGGCCGCCGAGCCGGACCCGCCGCGAGAGCACGCGCCGGCCTGAAACGAAACCCGGCCCGGCAGCGCATGTCAGCGCCACCGGGCCGCGGGCTCTCGCCGGGGTAGGACTCAGCGGCTACGCGCCGTGAGGCCGTGCCCAGTGATGCGAGACGTGCATTTCGTCGAGCAGGCGCGGCGTGAACATGAGCGCGGCGAAGCCGAACAGCACGTAGACGACGTCCGCTCCGGTGCCGGTACCGACGATCTCGGTGACGACATTCGTGTCGAACAGGGTGATGATGGCGTAGTTGAAGCCACCAACGATGAGCAGGGCGATCCAGAGCGGATCGAGCCGCTTGAGGAGATCCATCACGCCTCCTTTGTGACGCGACAGTTTGTACCGAACGTTGCTTAATACTCCGGAGTGTGCGGAAGGTTTCACACCGAGATCGGTTTCGCTGTCCGGTCATCGCAAGCGATGACCTACCAGCGACGTCACCCCCGGATCGCCTTCGGCGACCCGGGAATCGCCGCACAAGAGCTCAACGAGCGCGCCTGGGACCCGCGGGAACCGCTGGTCCACGCGTGGACTAGATCGTCCCCGGCGGCTTGCGCCGCCGCTCGGTCTCCTCCGACCGCAACGCTGCGCCGACGAGCATCAGCGCCCCGCCGGCCAGTGCCACATACCAACCCCAGCGAAGCTCGATCTGGCCCGGCGGGTCGCCGGGGCGATCGATGACGCCGACGTAGAACAGCATGCCGAACGCGACGATCGCGAGAACGGCCGTGAGCTCGCCGCGCGCCCAGGTGAGCTGGTGGTCACGGGCGATGATGTAGGCCAGCACGAACGGTGCGACCGCGATCACCAAGAGCGGCCAGCGCAGGATGCTGTGGACCTCCCAGCCGCTATACGTGCCGACTCCGGTTGTGCCCGCGATCGTCGCGAGCTTGCTGACCGACGCATACCAGTTCGTGAAGAGACTCCCGGCGAGCATCAGCCCGCCGAGCATGGCAATCAGCTCGTTGAGGGTGAGCCGCTCCATTTCGCGCAGCCTATTGCCACGGTCAGCCGATTGACTCAGCCAGCGCGATGAGCTCGACGAGCTCCCACGGTCCCTGACCGGTCAGTCGCAGGTACAGCCCGTCGTGCTCCCACGCGAGCTCGGTGACCGGCCGCAGCTCGGGCTCGGCGTCATCCAAGGGCGCGGCGCGGTGCTCGTAGCGGCCGAGTTGCTCGGGCGGCGGCAGGCCACGGTCGGGCGCCGGGCTGTGCCCGGCGAAGAGCGTCAGCCGCCCGGGCGCACCGGGTCGTGTCGCGTCGAGGTTCCATTCGACCTGGACCGCCTGTTCGCCGGCGGTCACGACCTCGACCCAACGAGCGAGCGGAACCGGCACCGCGGGCAGCGGAACGGTGCGCCCGAGATGGGCGTCGGCGGCCCCGATGCCCTCGAGAGACTCCCGCTCCATCTCTCCGATCGTACGCATCGCACAGGCTGTTGATGCGGGCGGCCGATCGGGGGTAAGGTCGCCCGCATGTCACTCGAGCGCGCCAAAGCACCGGATCCACACGACCTTCTGCCCCCGAGACCAACCTTCTCGGTCGAGAGCACCGATATCGAAGACGGAGCAGCGCAGGACGCGCGCCATGCCCATCCGAGCGCCGGCGGCGAGAACGTGTCACCCCAGCTGAGCTGGTCGGGCTTCCCCGAGGACACCGAGGGCTTCGCCGTCACGTGCTACGACCCCGATGCCCCGACGGGCAGCGGCTTCTGGCACTGGGTGCTCTTCAACCTGCCCGCGTCGACGACCGAGCTCCCGTCCGGCGCGAGCCCGGACGGGCTGCCTGAGGGCGCCGTCGAGGCGCGCAACGACTACGGCGAGATGGGCTACGGCGGCGCGGCGCCGCCCGAGGGCGACGGGCCGCACCGCTACGTCTACACGGTGCATGCCCTCGACACCGACGAGCTGGGTCCGGACGAGACCGCGACGCCCGCCTACGTCGGCTTCAACCTCGCCTTCCACACGCTCGCACGCGGCGTGCTGCGCGGCACGTACGAGACCTAATGGACCGCCCGCAAACGGACGACACTCGTCAGCCGATGGCGTAGCGCGCGAAGAGCTCGCCGTCGCACTCGAGCAGCCAGCGCAGCTCGAGCGCCACCGGCTCGGCCAGCAACGCGTCGTCCATGATGCTCAGCGATCCGGCCGCGCCGGCGAGCTTGGGCACCGTCGTGAGGAAGAGCTCATCCAAGAGTCCTTGCGCGAGCAGCGAGGCGTTGAGGTGCGGCCCGCCCTCGCAGAGGATCGAGCGCACGCCGTAGTCCTCGCGCAGGCGCGCGAGCGCCGCGCGCAGGTCCACCGGCGCAGAGCGCAGGTACTCGACGCCCGCGACGCACCCGTCGAGCTCGCCCTCGGATGAGGTGATGACGACGACGTGCGAGTCGGGGTCCTGGAGCAGGGGCAGGTCCGGCGGCAGGTTCAGGCTCGCGCTCACGACGATCGCGAGCGCGTCTCCCTCGAGCCCCGCGAGCGCGCGCAGCTCGCGGCGATGCGCGTCGGGCACGATGCGCCCGTAGCGCTCGACGCGGATCGTGCCCGCGCCGACCATGACCGCATCCACGCGCGTGCGCAGCGCGTGAAACAGCTGGCGGTCCGCGGCGCTCGAGATCGGAGCCGTGCGGCCCGCGACGCTCGCGCGGCCGTCGGCGGTGCTGACCATGTTCACCACGACGTAGGGGCGGGCCGCCGGAGCCTCGAACGCCAGCTGCGCCACCGCCTCGTCTGCTGTCACGAGCGCGGGCTCGGGATGCAGCCGGCGCAGGCGCTCGCGCGGCTCGTTGCGAGCCGGCGTGCTCGTCACGTCGCGGGGTGGCCGGGGTCGATGTACTTCACGCGCTGGAAGTACAGGATCTCACGGGACTCGTCGTATTCGGCAGCGAACGGATCCAGCAGGAAGCCCATGTGGTCGCCGAGGTCCAGGCGGTCGACGACCTCGCCGGCGAACCAGGTCGGGCAGCCGTCGACGATCGGCAGCCCGCGCGGGCCGGGGTGCCACTCGCAGTGCGAGAACTTGTCGATGTCATCCCCCGTCTCGCCGCCGAACAGCTCCGCGAGGTCGGTGCGGTCGGCCGGGACGACGTGGATCGCGAGCGCGTCGGCGGCCCGCGCGAGCTCGAACGTCCGGTTCACCCGTGACACGCAGGCGAGGAAGCGCGGCGGATCGAAGCTCGACTGCGTCGCGAAACCCATGACGCATCCCTCGCGGCGCTCCCCCTCGCGGGCGGTGACGATGAACACCGGATAGTCCAACGCCCCCGTGAGGTCCGAGAACGTCTTCACGACATCGCCCACGAGGGCACGCTACCCGGTGTGCGATGCTCGCACCCAACGGGTACCGAGTGTTTCGGCGTGATAGATCAGGCATGACGGACATACCCAAGACCATCTCCGCAAGCCCCGTGAGCCCCTCGGCGCCCGGCGCGCTCGACGGTCCCGTCATCGGCGTGGACGTCGGCGGGACGAAGATGGCCGTCGCCGTGCTCGACGGCACGGCCCTGCGCACGGCGCCGTTGCGACGCACCGACACGAGCACGTCGGAGGCGCTCCTCGCGCAGCTCGAGGCGGCCATCCGAGAGGCGGGCGAGGCGGTCGCCGTGGGCGTCGCCCTGCCCTCCGTCATCGACTTCGAGACCGGCCGCGTGCGTTCGTCGGTCAACATCCCGCTCACCGACGTCCCGCTGCGCGCGGTCCTGCGCGAGCGGCTGGGCGTGCCCGTCTTCGTCGACAACGACGCGACGTGTGCCGCGCTCGCCGAGGCCTATGACGACGACGGCGAGCTGCTCGCCCGCCATCTCGTGATGCTCACCATCGGAACCGGCGTCGGCGGCGGCATCGTCATCGGAGGGCGCATCTACCGCGGGGCGACGGGCGCGGCCGCCGAGCTCGGCCACACCATCGTCGGCGCGGATCTGCGCACGGCCCCGTTCGACCACGGCGAGGACTTCCCCAAGCCGGGATCGCTCGAGTCGCTTGCCTCCGGCCAGGCGCTCAACGCGCTCTCGCGCGAGTACGGCATCGCCCCGGGCACGACGATCGACCGTGCGCGCGAGGGCGATACCGGAGCGATCGCCGCGCTCGAGCTGCTCGGCCGGCGCCTGGGCGTCGGCATCGCCAACGCGATCAACACGTTCGATCCCGACCTCATCGTCGTCGGCGGCGGCGTCTCGGCGGCCGGCGATTTGCTGCTCGAGCCCGCGCGCGAAGAGGCGGCGCGGTTTACCTTGACCGGCGTCGGCACGCGCACGCAGATCTCCCAGGCCCGGTACGGCCCGCAGGCGGGGGTTCGAGGTGCTGCGTTGTTGGCTGGGCAGGAGGTGTTGTTGGCTGGTCAGGCGGGGCTGGTGGCTGGTCAGGCGGGGCTGGCTGACCGGGAAATCGTGGTTTCGGCCTCCGGTCGTCGCGAGCGACGACCTCCGGACGACGTCACACGATCCTCAGGTCCTCGCAAGCGACGACCGGAGGACGATTCCGTATGAAAATCTCGATTGCTGTGGATCACGCGGGCACTCCTTTGCTGGAGGCGGTCACCAACGCCGTGCGCGCCGCCGGGCACCAGCCCGTCGACCTCGGCGAGCACGACGACTACCCCAACGTCGCGCTCTCCGTCGGGCGCTCCGTCGTCGGCGGGGAGACCGATCGCGGCATCCTCATCTGCGGCTCGGGCGCGGGCGTATCGGTCGCCGCGTGCAAGATCCCCGGGGTCCGCGCCGCGTGCTGCCACGACCACTACACCGCCGCGCAGTGCGTGAGCCACGACGACTGCAACGTGCTCTGCCTGGGCGCGCGCGTCATCGGGCCGGCGATCGCCTTCGAGCTCGCCGAGGCGTTCTGCCTCGCGCAGTTCAGCGGCGAGGAGCGCCACGTCCGGCGGCTGCGCAAGGTCTTGACCATCGAACGAGAAGGACTGGAGTCAACGCTGTGACGCAACTCGTGAACACCAACGAACGTCTCGCCGCGCTCGTCGCGGCCGGGACCTCCCCATGGCTCGACCAGATCCGCCGTTCGCTCACGCAGGGCGGCGAGCTGCAGCGGCTCGTCGAGGAGGACTGCCTGCGCGGGGTGACCTCGAACCCCGCGATCTTCGAGAAGGCCATCCTCGGCTCACCCGACTACGACGACCAGATCGAGACGCTCGCCCGCGGCGGCGCGCTGGCCCGAGCGATCTATCAGAACATCGCGATCCAGGACGTCCAGGAGGCGGCCGACATCCTGCGCCCGGTCTTCGATGAGCTCGGCGGCATCGACGGCTTCGTGTCCCTCGAGGTCGACCCCGACCTCGCGTTCGACACCGACCGCACGATCGCCCAGGCGCGCGAGTACTGGGAGCGTGTCGACCGGCCCAACGTGATGATCAAGATCCCCGGCACGCCCGAGGGCCTCCCAGCGATCGAGCAGGCGACGTACGAGGGCATCAACGTCAACGTCACGCTGCTGTTCGCCGTCGAGGCGTACGCGGACGTGGCCGAGGCGTACATCCGCGGGCTCGAGCGCCGTCGCGAGGCGGGCCTCGACCTCGAGCTGCACTCGGTCGCGTCCTTCTTCGTCTCGCGCGTCGACAGTGAGGTCGACAAACGCCTCGAGGCGGCGGGCCGCACCGAGCTGCAGGGCCAGGCCGCCGTCGCCAACGCGCGCGCCGCCTACCGGCGCTTCGAGGAGATCTTCTACGGCGACCGGTTCGCCGAGCTGCGCGACGCCGGCGCGACGGTCCAGCGTCCGCTGTGGGCGTCGACCGGCGTGAAGAACCCCGCCTACTCGGAGACGAAGTACGTCGAGGAGCTCGTCGGCCCCGACACGGTCAACACGATGCCGATGCAGACGCTGCTGGCCTGCGCGGAACGTCTCGAGGTCACCGGCGAGACCGTCCGCGAGGACCCCCAGCCGGTGCTCGACGCGCTGCGCGAGGCGGGGATCGACCTCGACGACGTCACCGACACGCTGCTGCGCCAGGGCATCGACGCGTTCGTCACCCCGATGGAGAAGCTGCTCGCCGGGATCGAGGCCAAGCGCGAGGCGATCTTCACGGGGCGCCCCGAGACGATCGACTCCTCCATCCCCGACGAGCTCGAGCCGCTCATCCACGAGCTCATCCAGCGCGCCGAGGACGAGCAGGTCGCGCGCCGGATCTGGGCCAAGGACGACACGCTCTGGGGTCCGCGCGGCCAGCCGGAGGTCGCCAACCGGCTCGGCTGGCTGAACGCCCACGACACCTACGCCGAGCACATCGACGACCTCGAGGCGTTCACCCAGCAGGCCGTCGCTGACGGCTTCACCGACGCGCTCCTGCTCGGCATGGGCGGCTCGAGCCTCGCGCCCGAGGTGCTGCGCCTGAGCTTCGGCGAGTGCCAGCACGGCTGCCTGCGCCTGCACGTCCTCGACTCGACCGATCCCGGGGCGGTGCTCGCGCACGAGCGCGCGCTTGATCTCGAACACACGCTGTTCGTCGTGTCGACGAAGTCCGGCGGCACGATCGAGACGCTCTCGCTGTTCGAGCACTTCTGGAGCCTGCGCCCACACGGCGAGCAGTTCATCGCGATCACCGATCCGGGCTCGTCGCTCGGGTCGCTCGCGGCCGAGCGCGACTTCCGCCACACGTTCGTCAACGACCCCGACGTGGGCGGGCGCTACAGCGCGCTGACCCTGTTCGGGCTCGTGCCCGCGGCGCTCATGGGCGTCGACGTGGAGGTGCTGCTCGACGGCGCCGGCGTCGCCGCCGAGGCGTGCAACCACTACCACTCCGACAACAACAGCGGCCTGTGGCTCGGGGTCTCGCTCGCCGCGCTGGCACTGCAGGGCCGCGACAAGCTGACGTTCGTCGTCGACGAGCCGATCGCCTCGTTCGGGCTGTGGGCCGAGCAGCTCGTCGCCGAGTCGCTGGGCAAGCAGGGCAAGGGCATCGTGCCGGTCACCGACGAGCCGCTCGCGGGCGCGGACGCCTACGGCGACGATCGCGTGTTCTGTTACCTGCGCGACTCGGACAATCCCAGCGAGACGCTCGACGAGGGAGTCAAGGCGCTGGCGGACGCCGGCCAGCCGACGGTGACGCTGTCGGCGGGCGGGCCCGACGACCTCGGGCGGATCTTCTTCTTCGCGGAGTTCGCCACCGCCGTCGCGGGCTGGGCGCTGGGCCTCAACCCGTTCGACCAGCCCGACGTGCAGGCGGCCAAGGACATGACCGGCCGGATCCTCGAGCAGGTCCAGGAGAGCGGCAAGCTCGACGAGCCCGCGGACGCCGACGACGACGCCCTGCGCTCGCTGCTCGGGAGCGCCGAGCCGCCGAGCTACGTCGCGATCCTCGGGTTCCTCGCCCCCAGCGACGAGTTCGACGCCGCGGTGAGCGAGCTGCGCACGGCGATCCGCGATGCGACGAAGGCCACGACGACGTTCGGCTACGGGCCGCGCTACCTGCACTCGACCGGCCAGCTGCACAAGGGCGGGCCTGCCGAGGGGCGGTTCCTCGAGCTCGTCCACGACGGCGACGAGGACGTCGAGATCCCCGGCAGGCCGTTCGCGTTCGGGCTGCTGAAGAACGCCCAGGCCGCGGGGGATCTGCAGACGCTGCGCGAGCGCGGGCGCCCCGCCGAGCGGATACGGTTGACCGGCGAGGATCCCGTGGCCGCCGTGAAGGCGCTGACCGCCAAGCTCAAGGAGATCCTGTAATGCCAACGCAGATCGGCTTCGTCGGACTGGGCCGCATGGGCGGCAACATGGTCACGCGCATCAAACGCGACTCCGGCCATGACGTGGTCGCCTACGACCGCGAGAAGGACACCGTCAAGCGCATCGCCGACACGACCGGCGCGCGCCCGGCCCGGTCACTCGCCGATCTCGTCAAGAAGCTCGACGCCCCGCGCATGGTCTGGATCATGGTGCCGGCCGGCAAGCCGACGCAGGACACCGTCGACAAGCTCGCGTCGCTCATGGGCAAGGGCGACATGATCATCGACGGCGGCAACTCGAAGTGGTCCGACGACATGGCACGCGCGGCGGCGCTGCGCAAGGCCGGCATCCAGTACGTCGACGTCGGCACGAGCGGCGGCGTCTGGGGCCTCGAGGTCGGCTACTGCATGATGGTCGGCGGCCCGCAGCAGGCCGTCCGCAAGCTCGCGCCGATCCTCGATGTGCTCGCGCCCGAGACCAAGCCCGACGCCCGCGCCACTCTCGGCGACCGCGGCTGGGGGCACTTCGGCCCCAGCGGCGCGGGGCACTACGTGAAGATGGTCCACAACGGCATCGAGTACGGGCTCATGCAGGCCTACGCCGAGGGCTTTGACCTCTTCGACAAGTCCGACTTCGAACTCGACAACGCGAAGATCGCGCACCTCTGGAACCAGGGCTCGGTCGTGCGCTCCTGGCTGTGCGAGCTCGCCGCGCGCGCGTTCGAGCAGGAGGGCAACGACCTGCATGGGCTGAGCGGTTACACGGAGGACTCGGGCGAGGGCCGCTGGACGATCGAGGACGCGATGGCGCATGACGTGCCGACGCCGGTCATCACCGCCTCGCTGCACGCGCGCTTCTACAGCCGCGGCAACGGCGACTTCACCCACCGCATGCTGGCCGCCCTGCGCGCGCAGTTCGGCGGGCACGCGACCAAGAAGCCGGCGGACGGGTGAGCACCGCGACGGAGCAGGCTGGCGAGAACCCGCTCGTCGAGGGCCTCGAGCGGCTGCCCGTCCACCCGACGGCGCTCGTCATCTTCGGCGCGACCGGCGATCTCGCGCGGCGCAAGCTCCTGCCTGCGCTCTACAACCTCGCTCACGAGGGCGCGCTGCCGGAGCGCTTCGGGCTCGTCGGCAACGCCCGCTCAGAGATGACCGACGACGAGTTTCGCCAGATGGCCATCGACTCGGTCCGCGAGTTCTCGCGCCGGACGCCCGACGAGAAGGTCCTGGCGAAGCTCTTCGAGGACGTCCGCTACGTGTCGGGCTCGTTCGACGACGACGCCGTCTACAACCAGATCAAGACGAGCCTCGGCGAGCTCGACGAGATCGCCGACCTGCCGATGAACCGCGCGTTCTACCTCTCGACGGCGCCGAGCTTCTTCCCGGTCATCATCGACGCCCTCGGCACGCACGGCCTCGCGCGACGCGAGGCGGCCGACGTCCGCGTGATCATCGAGAAGCCGTTCGGCCGCACGCTGGAGGAGGCGCGCGACCTCAACGCGCGCGTCCTGTCGGTCTTCGACGAGCAGCAGGTCTTCCGGATCGACCACTACCTCGGCAAGGAGACCGTCCAGAACGTGCTGGCGCTGCGCTTCGCCAACAACATGTTCGAGCCGCTCTGGAACCGCAACTACATCGACAACGTGCAGATCACGGCGGCGGAGGATCTCGGCATCGGCTCGCGCGCGGGCTACTACGACACGGCCGGCGCGTTGCGCGACCTCGTCCAGAACCACATGCTCCAGCTCCTGTCGCTGCTGTGCATGGAGCCGCCGGTCGCGTTCGAGGCCGATGCCGTCCGCGACGAGAAGGTCAAGGTCCTGCGGGCGATCCGCGCGCCGCGGATCGAGGAGGTACCCGACATGGCCGTACGCGCGCAGTACGCGCGCGGGGTCGTCGCCGGCGACGAGGTGCCGGGCTACCTCGAGGAGGAGGGCGTGCCGCCCGACTCGACGACCGAGACGTACGCGGCGCTGCGCCTCGAGGTCCACAACTGGCGGTGGGCCGGCGTACCCATGTACCTGCGCACCGGCAAGCGGCTCGCGCGAAAGGTGACCGAGATCGCGGTGACGCTCAAGCCCGTCCCCCACATGGCCTTTCAGACCGACGAGGGACCGGGCGTCAAGCCCAACGTGCTCGTCCTCACCGTGCAGCCCAACGAGGGCGTGTCGCTGTCGATCGGCGCGAAGATCCCCGGCACGCGTATGGCGATCCGCACCGTGAACATGGAGTTCCTGTACGGCACCGCGTTCCTGTCGGAGTCGCCGGAGGCCTACGAGCGCCTCATCATCGACGCGATGCGCGGCGAGGCGACGCTCTTCACCCGCAACGACGAGGTCGAGTCGCAATGGCGCCTGTGCGACCCGATCGTGAAGGCGTGGGAGCAGATGCCCGGGCCGCTGCCGCAGTATGAGGCCGGCTCGCAGGGTCCCGTCGAGGCGGAGCGGCTCCTCGTCGGGGACGCCCACTGGAGGATGATTTGACCACGACCGACCTCGTCTGGCGCGATCAGGAGACCGCGCCGGCGAAGATCGAGGAGGCACTGCGGCGGCTCGTCGCCGAGTGCACCGTGCAGACGCAGCACTGCGTCCCGGCGCGGACGCTCAACCTCGTCTGCATCGTCGATCGCGAGTGGAGCGGCGAGATCGCCAACCGCCTGCGGCGCGTCGGGCGCTATCACGCGTCGCGCACCGTCGTGTGCGCCGTCGAGCCCAACCGGCGCACGATCGACGCGACCGCGAGCGTCAGCATCGACGAGCCGCAGCCGGGCGCGTTCGCCGCCATGCGCGAGCTCGTCATCATCACCGTGGGCCAGCGCCACCTGCCCGACCTCGACACGATCGTCGATCCGCTCGTCGTCACCGACCTGCGCACAGCGGTGTGGTCGCCCCACGGTCATCCCGAGGCCGTCGACGCGCTCACGACCGGCCGCGCCGGCGGCGACCCGCTCGCCCAGGTCGTCGTGCTGGACTCGGTCGACGAGCCGGACGTCACGGCGGCGCTCGACCGCGTCGTCGAGCTGTCCGACCGCGGCGAGGTCGTCGACCTCGCCTGGCTGCGCTGCACGCCGTGGCGCGAGCGGCTCGCCGCGTTCTACGACCCCGCCGCCCGCCGTCAGGAGCTCGACACGCTGTCGAAGGTGTCCGTGCGCTACCGCGCGGACTCGCTCGTGTCGGGCCTGCTGCTCGTCGGCTGGCTGTGCGCGCGCCTGGGCTGGCGCCCCGACGCGCTGACCCGCCACGGCGAGCTCCTGCGCGGCCGCGCGCGCGCCCGCCGCGGCGAGGTCGAGCTGCGCCTCGAGCCCGTCGAGGGCATGAGCGTCCCGGGGCTCGCCGGCATCGAGACGCGCTCGGACCTCGGCACGCTGCTCGCGCTCGAGCGCGGCGAGGGCGGGCTGACCGCCCGGCGCCGCGAGCCGCCGGCGCGCCGCGGCGCCGACCAGACCGAGCACGTCTGGACCGTGCTCGGCGCCTCGCGCGGCGAGCCCGGCATCCTCGGCGAGGGCATCCGCCACGCGCTCATGCGCGACCGCCCGTACCGGGACGCCCTGAAGGCGGCGAGGAAGCTGCTGGGATGAGCGACGCGTCGCTGCACGTGCCGATGGCGGGCAGCCCGTTTCCCCCGATCGCCGACTACGCGTTCCTGTCGGACTGCGAGGTCTGCGCGCTCGTCGCGCCGGCCGGCAATGTCGAGTGGATGTGCGCGCCGCGCTTCGACAGCCCGAGCCTGTTCGGCGCCATGCTCGACCGCGACGCCGGGATGTTCTCGCTCGCGCCGGCCGGGACGGCGGTGCCGGCCGGGCGGCGCTACATCCCCGGCACGAACATGGTCGAGACCACCTGGGGGACGAAGACCGGCTGGCTCATCGCGCGCGACGTGCTGCTCATCGGGCCGTGGCGACACGATCGCGAGCGCTCGCACACCCACCGCCGCTCGCCGACCGATTACGACGCCGAGCACGTGCTGCTGCGCACCCTGCGCTGTGTCAACGGCACCGTGAACATGCACATGGAGTGCGATCCGATCTACGACTACGGGCGCACCCCCGCCACCTGGGAGTACAGCGGCAGCGCGTATGAAGAGTGCACCGCGACGTTCGCCGGGGCCGACCTGCGGCTGAAGCTCCACAGCGACCTGCGCCTCGGCATCGAGGGCTCCACGGTGCGGGCTCGCACGACGATGCACGACGGCGATCGGGCGTACGTCGCGCTGAGCTGGGGCGCCGACCACGAGGGTCCCAAGAGCTTCGAGGACGCGTACTCGCGGCTCGTCTTCACGGCCGACTACTGGCACGAGTGGCTCGCCCAGGGCGAGTTCCCCGACCACCCGTGGAGGATCTACCTCCAGCGCAGCGCGCTGACGCTCAAGGGCCTCGTCTACGCGCCGACGGGCGCGATGCTCGCCGCGGCGACGACGTCGCTGCCCGAGACGCCCGGCGGCGACCGCAACTGGGACTACCGCTACTCGTGGGTGCGCGACTCGACGTTCATGCTCTGGGCGCTGTACACCCTCGGCTTCAACTGGGAGGCCGACGACTTCTTCAACTTCATCTCCGAGGTCTGCGCCGAGGCCGACCTGCAGGTCATGTACGGCATCGGCGGCGAGCGCGAGCTGACCGAGGCCGTACTCGGCCACCTCGAGGGCTACGGCTACGCCCGCCCCGTACGGATCGGCAACGACGCCTACAAGCATCGCCAGCACGACGTCTGGGGCAGCGCGCTGGATTCGTTCTACCTGCACACGAAGTCCCGCGACGGCCTGCGCGAGACGCTGTGGCCGCTCGTCACCCAGCAGGTCGAGAAGGCGCTGACGCACTGGCGCGAGCCCGACCGCGGCATCTGGGAGGTGCGCGGTGAGCCCAAGCACTTCACGTCATCGAAGATCATGTGCTGGGTGGCGGCCGACCGCGGCGCGCGCCTCGCTCGCCTGCGCGAAGACGACGAGAAGGTCACGCTCTGGCAGTCGGCGGCCGACGAGATCCAGGCCGACGTGCTCGCACACGGCGTCGACAAGCGCGGCGTGCTCACCCAGCACTACGGCTCGGACGCGCTGGATGCGTCGCTGCTGCTCGCGCCGCTCGTCCGGTTCCTGCCGCCGACCGACGAGCGGATCGTGAACACCGTCAACGCGATCGACGAGGAGCTCACCGTCCACGGGCTCGTGCTGCGCTACCGGCCTGAGGAGACCGACGACGGCCTGGACGCCCAGAAGGAGGGCACGTTCACGATCTGCTCGTTCTGGCTCGTCAGCGCGCTCAGCGAGATCGGCGAGCACGAGCGCGCCCGCGCGCTGTGCGAGAAGCTCCTGTCCTACGCGAGCCCGCTGAACCTCTTCGCCGAGGAGATCGACCCGATCTCCGGACGCCACCTCGGCAACTTCCCGCAGGCGTTCACGCACCTCGCGCTCATCAACGCGGTCATGCACGTCATCGAGGCCGACCACGAGATCGCGCTCGCGCAGCAGCCGCTGGATGCCCGGCGGCGAGAGTCGCTGTGACGGACCTGCTCATCCTGCCCGACCCCGACGAGGTCGCGCGCCACGCCGCCGACACGGTCGCCTGGCGGATCGGCGACGCGCGCAAGGAGGGCCGCGAGGTGCACATCGCGCTCGCCGGTGGTCGCACCCCGCAGCGCGCGTACCAGCTCCTCGCCGGGATCGAGGGCTCGTGGGACCACATGCACCTCTGGCTCGGCGACGAGCGCTGCGTGCCGGAGGACGACCCGGAGTCCAACGCGCGCATGGTGCGCGAGAGCCTGTACTCGAAGGCGCGCGCGAAGCCGCCGAAGCTGCACACGGTTCAGCGTCCCGAGGTGCCGGAGGACGCCGCCTGGCTCTACGGCCTGGAGGTGCGCGACCACGTTCCCGGTGGGATCTTCGACGTCATGCTGCTCGGCATGGGCCCCGATGGGCACACCGCGTCGCTGTTCCCCGGGCATCCGGCGCTGGCGGTGACCGAGGCGCCGTGCGTCGCGGTGCGCGACGCGCCCAAGCCGCCGCCCGAGCGCGTGACGCTGACGCTCCCCCTCCTGCGCCGCGCGCGCCACACGATGCTGCTCGTCACCGGCGCCGACAAGCGCGCGGCGCTCGCGGGCGTCGTGGCCGGCGACCGCACGCTGCCCGTCGCGCTGCTCGGCGACGATCTCGACGAGATCGTGTGCGACGTGGCGGCCGCGCCGGGGGCGTGACCCGCCACCAACCTGCTGTTTGGCCGCCTATATCGGCACAACTGCAGGTTCGTGATTTCGGGAGGCTCGCGGGGGCCGGGGCGCGTCACTCCCTCACCTCCTTCATCGCTGCTGTTTCGTGAACCGCGCGAACTCGCAACGCGCCGCAGCCGCCAAACCTGCGCAAGAACCCCTTCATCGCACCCGGCACCGTTTCCCGGTGGCATGATCGGGCCCGTCGTGACGAGCCTTGTCGGGGACATGAGTCGTGTGGAGGACGTCGGGGCACAGCGCTCGGAGCGCACCGTGTCGTTCCCCGAGCTCGTCCGGCTGCGATTCCTGTGGCGCAAGGCGGTCCGCGCCGCACCGCCCGGCGTCGACCCGACGGCCGAGGCGAACGCGTTCTACGCCGGCCGCGCCGACTTCGAGCGCGAGCACGGGCCGATCGTCAACGCGTACTGGTGCGCGGAGATCGAAGCCGCGGTCGCGCTCACGGAGAAGCCGCGCACGCGGGGACTGCTCAAGCGCTGGCGCTCGCCGAAGCGCCGCTTCCATCGCGTCAGCGACTACGCGACGCGCCATGAGCCGCAGATCGCCCGCCTGCTGCATCAGTGCGACGAGCTCGCGATCCGCACGATCGCGGTCCTCGGCGGACGCAATCAGCGCATCTGCTCCTCGCTCGTCATGGCCTCGTGCAGTCATCTGCTGAGCCTGGTCGACCGCCCCGCGCCGACCGAGAAGGAGGTCCGCGAGGCGCTCACGACCGAGCACACCGACTTCATCGGCGCGCAGCATTACTACCGCCAGGCGGCCAACGGCGAGGCGCAGATGATCTATTTCCTCGGCCTGGCCATCGGGATGGGAGCCCTCGGCGCGCTCTATCTCGCGCTCGGCGAGGGGCTGCACATCGCCGGCGTCAGCGAGGCGAACATCGTCGGCTGCCTGACCGCGGGCGCGATCGGCGCGGTCGTCAGCGTGATCTCGCGGATCAACTCGGGATCGTTCGCGCTGGACTTCGACATCGCGCCCGCCTACACGCTGTGGCTGGGAAGCCTGCGGCCGTGGATCGGGTCGATCTTCGGTCTCGTCATCTACTTCGCGATCACGAGCAAGTTCCTGAACCTGTTCGATCTTCCGACGGACCCGGAGGCGCGCTTCTACTTCCTCTGCGTCGTCGCCTTCATGGCCGGGTTCAGCGAGCGCTGGGCGCAGGACACGCTGACCGGCGGCCTCGGTGGGCCGGCGGGCCCCGCTCCGACGGCGACCGGACCCCCCGTGGCCGACGCGCAGAGCCCGACGCCGACCACGGTCACGGCCGCCCAGCAGGCCAAGATCATCGCCGCGGACAAGTAGCGTCTCCCTCATATGACGCCGGACCTCGAGATCGCCCAGGCTCGGGAGCAGTGGTCGCCGCACGGCGTGTACCTGAACACCGCCAGCTACGGGCTGCCGCCCCGCGCCGCCTTTGACGCGCTGCAGCAGGCGCTCGGTGACTGGCAGCAGGGCCGCACGAGCTGGGAGCACTGGGGCGAGAGCTCCGAGCGTGCGCGGCAGGCGTTCGCGGCGATGGTCGGGGTGGCGAGCGAGCAGGTCGCGATCGGGGCCAACGTGTCGACGTTCATGGGGCTCATCGCGGCCTCGCTGCCCGAGGGCGCGCGCGTCCTCGCGCCGGATGTCGAGTTCACCTCGTCGCTGTTTCCGTTCCTCGTCCAGGAGACGCGCGGCGTGCGCGTCACGACCGTGGCGCCCGCGCAACTCGCCGACGCGGTCGGCGCGGACACCGACGTCGTCGTCTTCAGCGCCGTGCAGATGAGCACGGGCGAGGTCGCCGACCTCGATGCCGTCGTCGCCGCGTGCGAGGCGCACGACGCGATGACCGTCCTCGACGCCACCCAGGCGTGCGGCTGGCTGCCGCTCGACGCAAGCCGCTTCGACGCCGTGGTCTGCTCGGCGTACAAGTGGCTCATGTCGCCGCGCGGGACGGCGTTCATGTACGTCAGCGACGCGCGCCTGGAGGCGATCCGGCCCAACAACGCCGGCTGGTACGCGGGCGAGGACGTCCACTCGAGCTACTTCGGGCCGCCCCTGCGCCTCGCGCGCAGCGCGCGCCGCCTGGACATCTCGCCGGCGTGGTTCTCGTGGGTCGGCACCGCACCGGCCGTCGAGCTCATCAACCGAATCGGCGTGGAGACCGTATACAGGCACGATGTCGCGCTCGCGAACCGCTTCCGGACCGGACTCGGGCTCGAGCCCGGCAACAGCGCGATCGTGTCGTTCGACCTGCCCGGCGGGGCCGAGCGCCTGGAGCGCGCCGGCATCGTGGCCGCGCTGCGCGGTGGGCGGGTGCGCGTCTCGTGGCACGTCTACAACACAGACGAGGACGTCGACCGCGCACTGGAGGCGCTCGCCGCGTAACACAGCGCCTTCCCGCCAAGACCTGAGGATTCAAGGTTCTGTCAGAAGGGATTGGGTACCGTGACTGTTCGAATGGCGACGGTGGCCGCATCAGCTCTGGGTAATGCCCTCCATGACGCCAGACGTCGCACGACGACCCTCGTCGCCCCGTTCGGCGCGGCCGAGCTCGAGACCGTTCACGACCCCCTGATGAGCCCGCTCGTCTGGGATCTCGGCCACATCGCCGCCTACGAAGACCTGTGGCTCGTGCACCGCCACGGCGGCGAGCCGCTGCTGCGCGAAGACCTCGCCGAGCTCTACGACGCCTTCGAGACCCCGCGCGAGCAGCGCGGCGAGATCCCGCTGCTGCGCGGCGACGAGCTCGACGAGTACATGGCGGCCGTGCGCGAACGCGCGCTGGAGATCCTCGATCGCACGGGGCCCGGCGACGGTGTGCTGTACGAGATGGTCATCCGCCACGAGGCCCAGCACAACGAGACGATGCGCCAGACGCTCTTCCTCGCCGGCCTGCGCGGTGGCGCTCCCGACGCACCGGCACGATGCGACGCGCCGGAGGGCTGGATCGACGTCCCCGCCGGAGCGGTACAGCTCGGCGCGGCGCCCGACGGCTTCGCGTTCGACAACGAGCGCCCGCGCCACGCCGTCGACGTGCCCGCCTTCCGGATCGCCCGCCGGCCCGTGACGAACGCGACGTGGATGCATTTCGTCGAGGGCGGCGGCTACGTCCGGCGCGAGTGGTGGTCGGACGAGGGCTGGGCGTGGAAGGAGGAGTACGACATCACCCACCCCGAAGGCTGGACGGCTGACGGGCCTCCCGGCGACAAGGAGTGGCCCGTCATGCACGTCTCCTGGTTCGAGGCCGACGCCTTCGCCCGCTCGTGCGAGGCTCGCCTCCCCACCGAAGCAGAGTGGGAGAAGGCGGCGACCTGGGCCCAGGAGCCACTCGCTCAGACCGGCCACGTATGGGAGTGGTCCGCCTCGCCGTTCGGCGGCTACCCGGGCTTTGTCGCCCACCCGTACAAGGAGTACTCGGAGGTCTTCTTCGGCGACGGCTATCGCGTCCTGCGCGGCGCCTCGTGGGCCACAGACGCGCGCGTGCGCTCCACCACCTTCCGCAACTGGGATCTCCCCCAACGCCGGCAGATCTTCGCCGGCGTCCGACTGGCAAAGGACGTGTGAGGCTGATGGAGCCGATCCTCGAGAGCACCGTCGACGTGCGTTCCTACCTGGGTCCCGCGGACGAGCGCACGCTCGCCGACGACGTGCTCGACGGGCTCACCCGCCCGCTCAAGGAGCTTCCGCCCAAGCACTTCTACGACGCGCGCGGATCGGAGCTCTTCGACGCGATCTGTGAGCTGCCCGAGTACTACCAGACCCGCACGGAGCGGCTCATCCTGCGCCGCGAGGCCGCGTCGATCGTCGCGCAGACCGGCGCGGTGGAGGTCGTCGAGCTGGGTTCGGGGTCCGCCGACAAGACGCGCGTGCTGCTCGACGCCATGCACGACGCCGGGACGCTGCGGCGCTACGTGCCCGTCGACGTGTCCGAGACGACGGTGCGGGCCGCGGCGCACACGCTCGTCGAGGACTACCCCGGGATGTCGGTGCACGGCGTCGTGGGCGACTTCGAGCGCCACCTCGGACACCTGCCCGAGCCGCTTGGCCCGCGCCTGTTCGCGTTCCTCGGCGGGACGATCGGCAATTTCCCGCCCGGCAGCCGGCGGCGCTTCCTGCGCGGACTGCGCAAGGTCATGTCGCCCGACGACCATCTCCTGCTCGGGACCGACCTCGTCAAGGACCCGAACGTCATCGAGGCCGCCTACGACGACAGCGCCGGCGTCACCGCCGAGTTCAACCGCAACGTCCTGCACGTGCTCAACCGCGAGCTCGGCGCGAACTTCGACGTCGACCGCTTCGAACACGTCGCGTTCTTCGACCGCGAGCGTGAATGGATCGAGATGCGCCTGCGGGCGACCGAGCAGCAGCACGTGCGCGTCGATGCGCTGGATCTCGAGATCGACTTCGCCGCGCGCGAGGAGCTGCGCACGGAGATCAGCGCGAAGTTCACCCCCGAGCGCCTGCGCGGGGACCTCGCCGCCGCGGGCCTCGAGCTCGTCGAGCTCTCCACCGATCCCGAGGATCTGTTCGCGGTCTCGCTGTCGCGCGTGGGGTAGCATCGCGCCTCAATGGTCAGCCGGCTGCGCACCGTCGCGTGGGGAGGTGTGCTGGCGCTGGCGCTCGTCGTCGTCTCGTGTGGGGGCCCGAGCCAAGCCCAGACGCGCGACCGGCGCGCCGCGTTCGTGCGCGACGCCGACGAGGTCTGCGACGCCGCGTTCGCCAAGCTCGCCGGCGGATCGCAACCGCGCAGCTACGAGGCGCTGCGCGACCGGATGAACCGCGACGCCGCGGCGCTGACGAGCAGCGGCAAGGACCTGCATCACCTGCGCGACAAGCTCGGTGACTCGGCCTCGCCGCAGATCAGCGCCTTCGACGACCGGCTCGACGCCGTGCCGACCGCCACGGCACGCATCAGCCAGGACGCCGAACTGCACGACGCGGGCGCGACCCGGCACTCGGCCCGCAGGCTGCGCGAGGCCTACGACGCGCTCTACCGCGCGGCCGGGAAGGCGACGCTTCGCCGCTGCGGCCGAGGCGGCAACCGCGCCGCCGATCTCGCGCTGTTCACCGTGTACCGCGACGAGTACGTCACCGTGCACGCGGACGCCATCCTGCGCCTGGAGCGCCGTCAGGGCGGCGTGCAGAACTTCGACGCCTTCCACCGCTACCTGCGCTCGGGGCTGCGGGTCTTCGCGAACTACCGCCGGCGCCTGGCGCGGCTGGCGCCGCCAAAGGTTCTGCGCCACAGCCATCGACTGCTCCTGCGCCGCTCGACGCGGGCCCTGCGCACGGGCCACCGGCTGCTCGCGCTCCTCGACCGCGGGCAGATCGCCGCGATCAACGGCGGTGGCCGCGCGCTGCTGCTGGCGCTCATCCACCAGGCCAATCGCTCCGATGCGGCCGAGGCCTCGATCCGGCGGATCCTGGGGTTCCCCCGCGGTCACCGGTCATCGCCGCCACCCCAGGGCACGGACGCCGCGTAGCCCGGGCGCTTTCCTGCGCTACTCGTACAGCCGGTAGCCGAGAACGCTCTGCGCGCTCCGGGCTCCGTCGTAGGCGCGCTCGATGCGGTAGCCCACCTGCTCGAGCGCGAAGATTGCCCCCGCAAGATCCTCGATGCCGGCCTGCCTGAGCGCCTGCTTCGCAACGGGTTGGCCGCCCGCGTCGCGCAGCACTGAAAGCAACCGTCGCTCGGCCGACAGGCCATGCTCGAGTCGCGCCTGCGGCGTTTGCATGCTCATGCCTACTCCCCCTTGTTCGACCCCTGGCGCTCTCCTGCCCCGTGCGGGGGCAAACCAACCGTAGCGCCCCACGTCTCAGCCGGCCGGCGTCTGCAACAGGTCGGCGAGCTCCGTCGTCACGCGGTGCTTGGCCATCTCGAAGCGCATCTGCTGCCCCGCCGGCGAGACCAGCGAGAACTGCTTCGTGATGCCGCGGGTCTCGACGGTCACCTCGAGGCGCTCGCGCTCGAACACGCCGAGCTCGCCCTTGAGCTTCACGGTGCCCCACAGCATCTTGTGCTTGTAGACGTGGATGTGCTTGGGGGTCACGGCGATGATGAAGTTCATGGGCAGGCGCGTCTTCTTCGCGCCCTCGCGCTCGATCGCGCCCCGCGGCACGGCGACGCCGGTGATCCCGTCCCCGCCGAGTCCCACCTCCGCGCCTCGCAGAACCTGGCCGGCGAGGACCGCGTTCATGCTGCCCGAGCGGCTGGCGAAGGAGACGTTCAGCACCTCCTCGTCGACAATCGCGGCGACGGCCTTCTTCGCGTTGGCGATGTAGCGGTCGCCGAGTGCCATGGTCCGCGGAGCCTACGCGACCGTGCGTATAGTCGGGCCGCGTGATTATCGAGGGAAGCGGCGCGCTCGTCATCGGCGGCGCGTCAGGATTGGGTGCGGCCACGGCGCGCGCGCTGCACGCCGAGGGCGCACTCGTCGTGGTGGCCGACGTCGACGCCGAGCGAGGCGCCTCGCTGGTGGACTCGCTGGGCGATCGGGCGCGCTTCGTGTCCGCCGACGTCACCATGGAGGACGAGGTCGGCGCCGCGGTGGCCGCTGGCGCCGAGGCACCCGGGGGCCTGCGCATCTCCGTGCAGTGCGCGGGGATCGGGTACGCCGAGCGCGTCGCGCGGGCGAAGGGCCCGCACCGCCTCGAGCCGTTCGAGCGGGTCGTGGCGATCAACCTCGTCGGGACGTTCAACGCGCTGCGCCTCGCGAGCGCGGCGATGCTCGTCAACGAGCCGGCAGAGGACGGCGAGCGCGGCGTCTGCATCAACACGGCATCGATCGCCGCCTACGACGGGCAGATCGGCCAGATCGCCTACGCGGCGTCCAAGGGCGGGGTCGTCGCGATGACGCTCCCCGCGGCGCGCGATCTCGCGAGCTCGGGCATCCGCGTGTGCGCGATCGCCCCCGGGCTCTTCGACACGCCGCTCCTCGCGGGACTGCCCGCCGACGCGCGGACCGCGCTCGCCGAGTCGATTCCGTTCCCCCAGCGGCTCGGGCGCCCGGAGGAGTTCGCACAGCTCGCCTGCCAGATCGCGTCCAACCCGATGCTCAACGGAGAAGTCATCCGGCTCGACGGCGCCCTGAGGATGGCGCCGCGATAGGCTGCGACGCCGCTTGAGGGCAATTGTGAAGAAGCTGACAGGGAGAGTCATGAAGGCGCTGCGCTCGCGGCGGCGGGTGGTCCAGATCGGGCTGGGCGCAGCCCTCGTGGTCGGCGCGATTCTCGTTCTCGTGTTGACCGGCGGCGACGACAACCCATCGCGCTCCGCCAGCGCGACGACCGCGACCTCGGGCTCGCCCGATACGCCGGCGACTACACCGGCCGGGAAGGGGAAGGGCAAGGGCAAGACCACGCCCGCGCGCCCGCCCAAACCGCGCGCGCCGAACCCGACGATCAAGTTCGCGTCCGATCGCTCGCACAAGAACTACGCCCTGGCGCAGGCCACCGGCTCGATCAAGCACCCGGCGAAGGTCAGCATGCAGGTCGGTGCCGCGCCCAAGCAACCGGTCACCATCAACTGGAACGTCGTCTGCCTGTTCGCCGACGGGGCGAAGACGACATCGAACACCCTCACCCAGACCCCACCGCTCGTCCTGCAGCTGACGCTGCCGCCGGGACAGGCCAAGACGTGCACGGTCAGCGCCCAAGCGCAGCTCACGCTGGCCGGCGTCGGCCGGGTCAAGGTGTTCCTGCTCGGCCAGCGGCGCTAGCGGGTTGCGCCACCACATCTGTCGCGCCCCTCAATAGGCTCGCCTCGGCATGGCCGAGGACCTCTCCCCCGCCGACCGCTCCTCCCTCGCCGCCGAGCAGGGGCCGATCAATATGGCCGTCGGCGGGCTGCTGCTCTTCGAACCCGGAGACGGCATGAGCTACACGCGCGTGCTCGAGCGCGTCGAGCAGCGCCTGCACCTCATCCCACGCTATCGCCAGCGGCTGCAGAGCAGCGCGTCGGGACTTGCCAACCCCGTGTGGATCGACGACGACGGCTTCGACCTGCGCTGGCACGTGCGGCGGGCGACGCTGCACGAGCCCGGCGGCGAGCGGGAGCTCTCCGAACTCGTCGGCCAAGAGATGTCGCGGCGCCTGGACCGCTCACGCCCGCTGTGGGAGCTGACGGTCGTCACCGGGCTTCAGAGCGGCCGCGTCGCGCTACTGGCGAAGATGCACCACGCGCTCGTCGACGGCGTCGCTGCGGTCGATATCGGCACCGTGCTGCTCGATCCGTCGCCCGAGCCGCTCGACATCCCGGCCCCCGAGGAGCCCTGGGAGCCGCAGGCCTACGACCGCACGCGCCACCTCGCCCGGCTGGCGGCGACGCCGATCGTCCGCGCCCAGAAGCTCCTGCTCGACAGCGCGACGCGCGCGCTCGCGCCCCACCCGCGCCGCGCCGCCGGTGACCTGAAGCGCGCGACCGAGCTTGCCGTGCAGCTCGCCCGGACGCGGCCGTCCGCGCCGATGACGCCGCTGAACAAGACCCTCGGGCCCAACCGGCGCTACGCGCTCGCGAGCGCCCCGCTCGCAGCGCTGAAGATGGCCGGCAAGTCCAACGGCGCCACGGTCAACGACGCGCTCCTGGCCGCGGTGGCGGGAATGCTCGGTCGCTACCTGGAGGCGGCCGGCACGCCGGTGCAAAAGCCGCTCGTGGCGCTCGTCCCGGTGAGCGTGCGCCGCGAGGGCGACAAGGGCGGTAACCAGATCTCGACCGTGCTCGTCGATCTCCCGGTCGCCGAGCCCGATCCGGCCGCCCGGATCCGAGCCGTCCACGCCACGATGACCGAGCTCAAGGAGTCCGCGGCGGTGCGCGCGGGCGCGCTGCTCGTCGGCGCGAGCGGCTGGGCGCCGCCGCTCGTGTCCTCCACGCTCGCGCGCGCGATGGGCGGCGTGCGCGCGTTCAACCTCGTCGTCTCGAACGTCCCCGGCCCGCAGCAGCCGTTCTGGCTGAACGGCTGCCGGCTGCTCGCGGTGCACCCCGCGGTCCCGCTGAACCCGTCCAGCCAGAGCCTGACGGTCGGGATCGTCTCCTACGACGGGACCGTCTGCTTCGGCCTGCTCGCCGACCGCGACCTCGAGCCGCCGGTCGAGGTCGCGCTCGCCGCGCTGCACGACGCGCTTGACGAGCTGCTCGCGCTGGCCGCCTGAGCGGGGCGCGCCGTCGCGCCGACGCCGTACCCTGCCTGGTGCATGGACCGCGATGACGCGCTTCGCAGCCGCCGTGCCGCGCAGGACCACCGCGTTCGGCGCCGCCGCCTGATCGCCGCGGGAGCCCTCGGGCTGCTCGTCGTGCTCGCGGGCGTCCTGATCTCGCGCGGCGACGATGCAGCGGCCCCGACCGCGGTGCACCAGGCGACGCCGACGTCGACGCCGCACACCATCGCCAAGCCCGAGGTCAAGACGATCCCGATCGCGTCGATGCCGGGCGCCCATCTCGCGCCCGGGGAACCGGTGGCGGTCCTCATGTACCACGTCATCGGCGTGCGCCCGCCGAGCGCGCCCAACCCGACGTTGTGGGTCACGCCGCAGGAGTTCACGGCCCAGGTCAAGGGGCTGCGCAAGGCCGGCTACAACGCCGTCACGCTGCGCCAGGTGTGGGATGCCTGGCATCACGGCGGCAAGTTGCCGCGCAAGCCCGTCGTCCTGTCCTTCGACGACGGCTACGCGGGTCAGGTTCGCTACGCGCTGCCGACGCTCGCCCGCCGCGGCTGGGCCGGCGTGCTGAACCTCAAGCTCGGCAACCTCAAGGACATGGGCGGCACGCGCACCGTCCGGCGTATGACCCGCGCCGGGTGGGAAATCGACTCGCACACGCTCACCCATCCCGACCTCACGACCGTGCCGGCGCAGCAGCTGCGGCGCGAGCTCGTCGTCTCGCGGGCGCGCCTGAGGCGCTACTTCCACCAGGCGGTGAGCTTCTTCTGTTATCCGAGCGGGAGGTTCGACGCGACCGTGGTCGCCGCGGTCAAGGACGCCGGCTACAAGGCCGCGACGACGGTCGAGCTCGGCTGGGCGAAACCCGGCGGCGACCCGTACACGCTGCCGCGCGTGCGCATCGACGCCGGGATGAGCCCGTCGGCCGTGTTGCAGCGTCTGCGCGATACGCGTTAGTTGAGCCTCTCCACAAGCATCGCCTGGCCCATGCCGCCGGCGACGCACATCGACTCGATGCCGAAGGTGCCGTCGCGGGCATCCAGGCCGTTGAGCAGCGTCGTCATGATCCGCGCGCCGGTCATCCCGAACGGGTGGCCGAGCGCGATCGCGCCGCCGAACGGGTTGAGCTTTTCGGCGTCGATCCCGAGCTCGTCCATGCACGGGACGATCTGCGCCGCGAACGCCTCGTTGATCTCGACGATGTCGATGTCGTCCATCGACATGCCGGCCTGGGCGAGCAGCGCCTGGATCGCGGGGATCGGGCCGAGCCCCATGACCTCGGGACGGATCGCGGCGACCGTCGAGGCGAGGATCCGCGCGCGGGGCGTGAGGCCGAGCTGCGCCGCCTTCTCCTCGGACATCACGAGCACGGCGGCGGCGCCGTCGTTGAGCGGGCAGGCGTTGCCGGCAGTCACCGTGCCGTCCTCGAGGAAGACGGGCTTCAGCGCCGCGAGCTTCTCCATGGTGGTGCCGGGGCGCGGGCCGTCGTCCTTCGTGTAGTCGCCCGCTCCGTCGGGCAACGTGACGGGCACGATCTCGCGATCGAAGTGGCCGGACTCCTGCGCGGCGACCGCGCGGTTCTGGGAGGTCATCGCCCACGCGTCCTGCTGCTCGCGGGTGACGTCGCGCTGGGATGCGACGTTCTCTGCGGTCATCCCCATCGGGATGTAGACGTCGTAGAGCGAGCCCTCCGAGCCGTCGAGCACCGGGCTCTTGGCCTCGTCGGGGATGCCGGCGCCCAGGCCGGCGCGGCTGACCGCCTCGACGCCTGCGGCGATGTACTGGTCGCCCTCGCCGGCCTTGATCGCGTGGAAGGCCATCCGCAGCGTCTGCAGCGACGAGGCGCAGAAGCGGTTGACCGTGCACGCCGGCACGGTGTGCGGGAGTCCTGAGAGAAGCGACGCGTTGCGCCCGACGTTGTAGGCCTGCTCGCCGATGGCCGAGGCCGAGCCCATCATCACGTCGTTGGTCTCGGAGAAGTCCACCTCCGGGTTGCGATCCATGAGCGCGCGCAACGGGGTGGCGGCGAGCTCGTCCGCTCTGACGTTGACGAGCGAGCCCTTGAACGCGCGGCCGATCGGGGTGCGGACCGCGTCGACAATCACTGCTTCGGGCATGTGGTGCTCCTTGTGGTGGTTGTGTCCCCGGCGGTCGCACTCCACGGGGGCGTCTTTCACGCGGCGTCGCACTCGCCGTGCCTCCACGAGGCATTGTGTCATACAGATGAACGCTGGAGGCCAGATGAGGGCCACAGGCTGACTGCGCCCGGTAGGGTCGGCCGCGGGTGCCGCCACCGTGGGTCGTTAGCGGAGTTCTGCTCGCAAACGTCGTAGTAGCCGGCTGCGGCGGCGATGGCACGCCAGGTGCGGACACGACGCGAACCGCGCAGGCCCAGCAACCGTCGCTCATGGTCTCGCCACGTGCCGGCGGCAAGCACGATCGGTTCGCGGTGGCCATCACGACTGCTCATGCGACCGGCGTCCGCGGCAAGACGCGGCGTATGTACATCGTCGAAGCCCACGCCGTACGGCCTGCCTCCGCCTGTGTGAACAACCGTGACCGCGTCTTTGCCGACCGCCCGGCGGGCGCCCGCTTGCGGGCCAAGCTCGACCCGGCTCGCGGCGAAGGCGGTCCGGAGGGCTGGTGCCCCGGTCGCTTCCGGGGAACGGTGAGGTACTCCGAGGCCTTTGCGTGCCCGGCGAAGGGTGTGTGCCACACGCCGGCCGGGTTCCCCGCGCGGTCGCTCATCGTCGCGCGGTTTTCCTTTCGCGTGAACTAACCACATTGCATCCCGCGCAGGCCGATGCGAACATGTGTTCGTGGCAGATCACGCGACGATCCTCCACGCGGACCTCGACGCGTTCTACGCGTCGGTCGAGCAGCGCGACGACCCGCGGCTGCTCGGGAGGCCGACGATCGTCGGCGGCGGGGTCGTGCTCGCGGCGAGCTACGAGGCGCGCGCGTTCGGTGTGCGCTCGGCGATGGGCGGCCGGGAGGCGCGTCGGCTGTGCCCGCAGGCGACGGTCGTGCGGCCGCGCTGGGAGGCGTACGTTGAGGCGAGCAAGGCGGTCGTCGCGATCTTCGAGGACACGGCGCCGGTCGTCGAGCGTATCTCGATCGACGAGGCGTTTCTCGACGTTCGCGGCCTCGAGGCGATCGGCGGCACGCCCGAGCAGATCGCGAGGGCGCTACGCCGGCGCGTGCGCACCGAGGTCGGGCTCCCGATCAGCGTCGGGGTCGCGACGACGAAGGCCCTCGCGAAGCTCGCCAGCAACGCGGCGAAGCCCGACGGCCTGCTCGTCGTGGCATCCGAGGAGGAGCTCGCGTTCCTGCATCCCCTTCCGGTGCGGGCGCTGTCGGGCGTCGGGCCGGCGACCGCCGCCAGGCTGCACGCGCGCGGGCTGCGGACGGTCGGCGATCTCGCACGGGCGGGCGAGGCGCAGCTCATCGCGTCCCTCGGGCGGGCCGGCGGGCGCCACCTGCACGCCGTGTCGCACAACCGCGACGTGCGGCCGGTCCGGCGCGGACGCGGGCGCCGGTCGTTCGGCTCGCAGCGTGCGCTCGGGTGGCCAGGCACCCCGGCGGACGAGCTCGACACCGTGCTCGCGGCGCTCACCGACCGCGTCACGCGCCGGATGCGCACCTCGGGCAAGATGGGCCGTACGGTCGTCCTGCGCGTGCGCTTCGAGGACGCGACCCGCGCGACGCGCTCGCGCAGCCTGCACCGGCCGACGTCCGCCACCGCGCCGGTGCTCGCGACCGCGCGGGCGCTGCTCCTGGCCGCGCATCCGGTCATCGCGGGCCGGGCACTGACGCTCGTCGGCATCACCGTGGCGAACATCGAGCGCGACAGCGGCCAGCTCGTCCTGCCGCTCGACGGGCGCGACCGCTGGGCGCTCGACGCGGCGCTGGACGACATCCGCGACCGCTTCGGGACCGGCGCGGTGACCCGCGCGAGCCTGGCGACGGCCGGCGAGGAACTCGAGGCCTGGCTGCAACCCGGCGAGTGACCGGCCGTCCCCGCCGCCGCTCGTAGGTCGTCCACAAACGTTGCCCCCGAAACCCCGGGGTTCCGGGCACAACGCTCCTGGACGACCCACTAGCCTGCCCGACGTGTCCGCCGAGCTCTACCGCGCTGAGCTGCGGCTGCACTGCTACCGGCTGCTCGGCTCGCTGCTGGATTCCGAGGACCTCGTCGAGGAGACCTTCGAGCGGGCACGGCGCGTCGCGGCCGCTGCGACCAGTGCCGGGCTGTACCGCCTCGCGACCACCGCCTGTCTCGAGGCGCTGGCCAAGCGCCCGCCGCGCGTCCTGCCGCACGACGTCGTCCCGGCGTCGGACCCGGACGGTCCGGCACCGGCGATGACCGAGCACGCCTGGCTCGAGCCGTACCCCGACCATCTGCTGGGCGAGGATGGAGACGGGCTCGCCGAGCGGCCCACGATCGAGCTGGCGTTTCTGGCGGCGATCCAGCTCCTGCCGCCGAAGCAGCGCGCGACCCTCGTCCTGCGCGACGTGCTCAACTGGCCGGCCGCCGATACCGCGGCGCTGCTCGACATCACCGTGCCGGCCACGAAGAGCGCGCTCCAGCGCGCGCGCGGAACGGTGCGCGAGCAGCTGCCCGCGGAGCATGCGAATTCGAACACGTCCGAGGAGGAGGGCGCGGTGCTCGAGCAGTTCCTGGCGGCGCTTGAGTCCGGCTCGGCCGACGCGCTGGGTGGCGTGCTCGCCGAGCATGTGCGCGCGTCCTTTCCACCCGCGGCGCTCTGGGTCCACGGCCGCGACGCCGTTCCGCGCGCCAGCCCGAGCCTGCGATCGCCGGGCGAGATGCGCTGCGTCGCCACGACCGCCAACCGGCAGCCCGCGGCGGCGGTCTACCTGCGGTCGCCCGTTGACACGGCGTTCCGCCTCACGTCGCTCGCAGTGCTGCGGATCACGGCAGGCGAGATCGCGGAGATCGTCGAGTTCGGCTCGCCCGACGTCGTGGCGGCGCTCGGCCTGCCGACAACGCTCTGAGCGCTCAGCCGTCGTCGATGAGCCCGGTCAGCGGCCCCAGCAGCCTCCGGCTGCGCCGCGATACCCCGGGGAGCGCGATCAGCCGATGCGTCGGCTCCGCGTTGTCGCGCTCGCGCCGCTGCTGCTCGTAGGCGATCGGGATCCAGTGCTCGTCGACGAGCTCGCGCGCGTCGCGCCCGCGGACGGCAGCGGGCGCGAGCTCGAGGTGCTCGGCCCACAGGCGCTCGCGCGTGTCGCGTGCCAGCCGCGGGTCGTCGGTGACGACGTTCATCTCGGTGTCGTTCATGAGCGAATGCGCGTTCAGGTTGGCGCTCCCGACGGTCAGCCAGCGGTCGTCGACGATCCCGACCTTGGCGTGGACGTACAGCGAGTCGGTGCGGTGGCCGCTGCGCGATCGCAGTGTGGCGGCCAGGAACCGGCCGTTGCCGTCGTCGGCTGCGACCAGGCGGCCGAGCTGGCCCCTCGTGTCGTCCTGGCCGTTGTTGGCTCGGCGCGGGAGGACGACGATGAGGCGAAACGCGTCCGTGGGCGGTTCGCGGAGCTTTCGGGCGAGCACGTCGACGATCTCCGGCGACCACAGGAACTGGTTCTCCAGGTAGACGAGCTCGCGTGCGCTGCGCAGCGCGCGCAGATAGCTCTCGAGGATCGCGAAATCCCCGCGGGGCACGCTGTCGTACATGTCCTCGGCGACGGTCCGCACCACCTGCACGGTGCTCGGCCCGGCCTCGGCCGAGGCCGCGACGGCGAGCTGCTCGCCGGTGACCTCGCGCCAGCGCATGGCGAAGTGCGCCGCCACATCGGCGACCGCGGGACCGCGCAGGCGCGTGCCGACGTCATGCCAGCCCAGGCGGCGCCGGGCCGCGTGCTCGCCGAGGTCGAAGCGGTCTCCCCCCAGGTCGGTCATGTCGATTCCGCCGACGAAAGCGAGCTCGTCGTCGATGACGATCGTCTTCTCGTGATGGCAGTGAAACGGGTGCTCGCGCGGATCGGGCTCGCAGCGGATGCGCGTGTTGCGGACAAGCCGCTCCACGCCCGCCGCGACCTCCTTGCGCGTGGGATGAAACGCCGGCAGCGGCGCGCCGGCCCAGACCATCACGCGGACGTCGATGCGCTGTGCGAGCTCGGCCAGCAGCGCGCCGAGAACGATCGGGCGCTTCCCGCGCACGAGCTCGAAGTGCGCTGCGAGGTGCCACCCGGTGATGTGGATGTGCGACCTGGCCGCCGCCATCGCCTGCGCGATCGCCGGCATCGCCTCGGCGCCGTCGATGAGCACGTCCAGCTGATTGCCCGGCCGCGGCGGCGGATCGCCAGCGGCCCACAGCGCATCGTTGTCGGGGTCGACGCACTGGCCCTTTCCCAACCGGCTCAGGCGCCGGCGATGGTGACGTCGCACCGCGGACTCGACGCCGTGCCCGAGCAGACTGTCGATGCGCGCGAGGGGGTCGATCGACACGCCTCCACTGTGCCCGTCGCTGTGCGGGGCCAATCCGAGTGCGAGCATGTCCGCCGTCGATGTGCCTCCGCGGGCCCGCCAGCTCACTCGTCGCCTTCGCGTACATCGGCGCGGGTGCGAGCGCGACCCAGGGCGCCGATCGCATCTCCTGGCGAGCACGTTCGCCGGCGGTGGGCCG
>JAWVGM010000063.1:0-14537 GCA_033855075.1 Solirubrobacteraceae bacterium
CGATCGTTCCCGGCGCCTCGGCGAGCGGCGTCGTCGCCCAGTCGAACGCGAACTGCGCGCGCCCGAGCATCGCCTCGGTGTCGAGCGCGAAGATCGTCACGCGCTCCTTGCCGAAGTCGGAGTACAGCTGGCCCCAGTGCGCCGCGAGGTTCGAGCCGTAGGCGAGACGCGGCTCGGCGCTGAGGATCTCGACCTGAAGCACGTCCCCCGGCCGCGCGCCCGCGATCGCGATCGGCCCGGTCAGCAGGTGCGGTCCGGGCCCGCGGTCATCGACCTCCGCGAAGACCCGCTCGATGCCCACGTCCATGAGCAGGTCCGGCGCGTCGCCCGCGTGGTGCGTCAGCGCCTCGACGCGCACGACATCGCCGGAGGCGACCGTCAGGACCGGCTGCACCGAGCGATCGAAGTACCCCCAGCGCACCGTCTCCGGCGTCGCGGGGAGGTCGTGCAGGGCGGCCGTCGCAGCGGCCGCCCTCATACCGTCCTGATCCGCGGGTCCGCCCAGGCCTGGGCGACGTCGACGAGGAAGTTGACGAGCACGTACGCCGTGCCGAGCAGGAGCGTCGTGCCGGTGATCGCCGGGAAGTCCGAGTACGCGATCGACTGATTGAGGTAGAGACCCAACCCGGGCCAGGCGAAGATCTGCTCGACGACGACGACGCCGCCGAGCAACAGGCCGAACTGCAGGCCGCTCATCGTCAGTGCGGGACCCGAGGCGTTGCGCAGCGCATGGCGCACGAGCACCTTGCGCTCCCGCAGTCCCTTCGCGCGAGCGGTCCGCACGTAGTCCTCGCGCATGACGTGCTCGAGGCTCGTGTGCAGCGTGCGTGCGATCGCGAGTCCGGGCAGCAACGCGAGCGTGAACGCGGGCATGATCAGGTGCTGGAGCGCGCTCCAGAACAGGCCCGGGTCGCCGTGCAGCAGCGAGTCGACGAGCAGGAGCTTCGTCGGCCCGTCGGGCACCACGAGCGAGTCGTCGACCCGTCCCGACGCGGGCAGCACGTGCAGGACGGAGTAGAAGACGAGCACCGCGAGCAGCCCGGCGAGAAACGACGGCACCGACGCGCCGCCGATGAGCGCGAGGCGCGCGACGCGCACGACCCGGCCGCCGCCCACGAGCAGCAGCGCGAACCCCAGCCCGATCACCGCCGCCAGCACCGCCGCGGTCATCGCGAGCTCGAGCGTCGCGGGGGCGAACGTCCCGAGATCGTCGGTGACCGCGTTGCGCGTTCGCAGCGAGTCCTGCAGATCGCCGCGCGCGAGCCGTTGCATGAAGAGCACGAAGCGCTGCGGCAGCGGCTTGTCATAGCCAAGCTCGTGGCTCTTCGCAGCCACGACCTGCGGCGATGCGCTCGCGCCCACGATCGCGCGCGCCGGGTCGGATGGGACGACCGCCTGGAGCAGGAAGACGATCGCCGCGAGTCCGAGGAGGACCGCGACGAGCGCCAGCAGGCGATGTCCGATCAGCGCGGCCATCTATCCGCCGGAGCGCTTCACGGTCCGGAAGTCGATCGTCCACGGGTAGGCGGGCACGTTCTCGACGTTGGACAGGTCCTTCCCGAGCACGAAGACGTTCTTCACGTCGCCAAGGAAGAAGATGGCGTTCGAGGCGATGACCTTCTTCGCGACGTCCTGGTAGAGCGACGTCGCCTTCGCCCGCGACGCGCTGAGCGCCTCGTCGAGGTCGGAGTCGACGGCCTTGTCCTTGTAGCCGAGGAAGTTCAGGCCGCCCGTCGAGTAGAAGAGGATCCGCGCCCAGGTGTCGGGATCCGCCGCGTCCGGCGTGTTCGTCATGAGCAGCAGGTCGGGTGCCTTGGAGAGGTTCTTGATGTAGCCGTAGATCTGCGGCAGCTGGACCTCCTTGAGCGTCACCTTGTAGCCCGCGTCCTGCAGGCGCGCCTGCACGAGCTCGCCGACGCGGCGCTGGACGCCCGACTCGTCCGCCGAGAATCCGAGCGTGATCGACTTCGTCGGCGCTTTGGACGCAGCCGACTTCGCGACCGTGGCGTTCGCCTTGTAGGGCAGCGGCGGATCACCTGGCAGGAGGCCCGGGGGGAAGGCGCCGGCGGACTTCGTCGCCGTGTCGGAGTACGCCTGGCTGACGAGCTGCTCGACGTCGATCGTCGCCGGCAGCCCGGCGCGCGCGGCCGCGTTGTTGAACGGCGCCTTGTTGACGTTGACGTAGAGCAGGAGCCGCAGCAGCGAGTTCTGCTTGTCGACGCGGACCTTGTCGGGCAGCGAGCTCAGCTCCGATGCCGGGAACGAGTGCAGGACCGCGTCGAGGTCGCCGTTCTGGACCTCGAGGCGCTGCGTGCTGATGTCCGGCGTGATCTTCAGGAGGACCTCGGAGAAGTACGGCTTGGCCCCCCAGTACGTGGCGCTGCGCGTGAGCGTGTACTGGCGCCCGCGCTCGAAGCCGGTGATCCGGAACGCCCCGGTCCCGTCGTCATGCGTGCGCAGGTACGTCTGGCCGTGATCCTTGCCCGCGTGGGTGATGATCGCGCCCGGCCCGATGATCTTCGGCCCCCAGCTCGACGCCATGTACGCGAGGAACGGGTTGACCGGGTGCTTGAGCTTCACGACGAAGGTGAGCTTGTCGGGCGTGGACATCGTCTTGATCGGCTCGAGCATGTAGCTCGGTGCCGCGCCGACGTCGAGCCGGCGCTGGAAGCTCGCCTTGACGGCCTTCGCCGTCAGCGGCGCGCCGCTGTGGAAGACGACCTTCGGGCGCAACTTGAACGTGTACGTCAGCCGGTCGGGAGAGACCGTCCACGAGGTCGCGAGCGCCCCGACGATCTTTGTCGATCCGGGCGCGTACTTCAGCAGCCCGTCGTACGCGCTGAGGATGACCGAGTTGCCCTCGATGTCGTAGAAGACGTCCGGGTCGGGAACGGACATGTCGGCGAGGTACGGGATGCGCAGCACCGTGCTGCCGGTCGTCTTGGTCTTGCTCGACGAGCCGCAGCCGGCCGCCACGAGACCGACGGCGGCGAGCACTGCGATGGCCAGGCGGGTGCGATGCATCATCGAGTCGTCCTTTGATCGAGTCGGCGGTTCACGAAGTCACCGAGGAGGTTCGCCGCGAGCGCGAGCAGCGCCACGCATGCGGCGGGGGCAATCGGCACCCAGGGGTGCCCGAAGAGGTACTGCAGCCCGCGCGCGCTCATCGCGCCGAGCTCGGGGGCGGGCGCCGGCGCACCGAGTCCGATGAACGACAGGCCGGCGAGCGCGAGGATGAGGTTCCCGACGTCGAGCGACATCGTCACGATGACCGGCGGGAAGGCGCCGGGCAGGAGGTGGCGCAGCAGCAGCCGCGTCCGTCCGACGCCCGCGAGCCGAGCTGCCTCGGCGTGCGGCCGGGCGGCGAGCGCCCGGACCTCGCCGCGGACGATGCGCGCGTACCACGGCCACCACACGATCGCCAGCGCGACCAGCGTATGAAAGAGGCTCGGCCCGAGCGATGCGATGACCGCGATCGCGAGCACGGGCGCCGGGAGCGCGAGGAAGAGATCGGTCATCCGCATGAGGACCTTGTCGACGAAGCCGCCGAACGCCCCCGCGAGCGCGCCGACGAGCGACCCGAACGCAGCCCCGACCGCGATGACCGCGAGGGCGCTGAACCACGAGCTGCGGATGCCGTACAGCACGCGCGACAGGACGTCGCGACCGATCTCGTCCGTGCCGAGCGGCGCATGCCAGGACGGCGCCTTCAGCGCTCCGACGGACGTGATCTCAAGGCTCCCGTGTGGCGCGAGCAGCGGCGCCGCGAGGGCGAAGAGGGTCAGCGCGCCGATCGCCACGCCGACGCCTCGCATCCCCGCCGTCCCACCCCGGAAGGCCGACGAGGAGCGCGCGCGCCACGCGAGCGGGGCGAGAGGCTCCGGCGTCGCCGGAGGATGCTGGGCGCTCTCGATGGTCGCCATGTCGGCCGTCTACGCCGCCTCTGAGATTTCCGGGACCGCGGCGAGCAGCTCGCGCGTGTACGCATGCTGCGGCGCCGTGAAGACCTGCTCCGTGGGGCCGCGCTCGACGACGCGACCCTCCCGCATGACCGCGACCTCGTCGGCGACCGCACGCGCCGCGGCGAGGTCGTGCGTGACGAAGAGCAGCGCGAGCCCGAGCGACGACCGCAGGTGGCACAGGAGGTTCAGAACCTGCGCCGCGAGCGAGACGTCGAGCGCCGAGACCGGCTCGTCGCAGGCCAGCAGCGCGGGCGGCACCGCGATCGCGCGGGCGATCGCCGCCCGCTGACGCTGCCCACCCGACAGCCGCCGCGGCACCGAGCGCGCCGCTTCCGCCGGGAGGCCGACCGCTTCGAGCGTGGCGGAGACCCGAGGCCCGCGCTCCTCGCGCGGGACCCCGAGCGCGGCGAGCCGCTCGGCGATCTGCTCGCCGATCGGCATCCACGGCGTGAGCGACGCGCCGGCGTCCTGGAAGATGAGCTGGGGCGGCGCTCCCGGGCCGAGCTCGATCGACCCCGCCGTCGGCTCGAGCAGCCCAACGATCATCCGCAGGAGGGTCGTCTTCCCGGAGCCCGACTCGCCCACCACCGCCAGGGCGCCCGACGCCGGGATCTCGAGGCTGATGCCGTCGACCGCACGCAGCGGGTCCGGTTTGGTGGCGAAGGGATGCCTGCGCGGCCGCGAGAACTCCCGCACGACGTCCCGCACGACGAGCGCCGGTTCGGGCGGGATCGCCCGGACAGCCGCCGGCGCGTCCGCCGCGGTGGCGGCCCGCAACAGGAGCGGATCGGGCGGACCGGCGTGAGGGCCGCCCTCGGGCCAGCGGGTGAGAACGCCGGGGTGGTGGCATTCGTCCATGTGCGCTCCCCCGACGTGGTGCGGAAGCGCGGTCGCGCAGACGTGGTCGGCGGCCGGGCAGCGCGGCGCGAAGCCGCAGCCCGGGAGCGGGTGCCGTGGATCGGGTGGCCGGCCCGGCAGCGTCGGCAGGTCGCCCCCCGCGATCGCGCCATCCAGCCGCGGGCGGCTCGCGAGCAGCCCGACCGTGTACGGGTGGCGCGCCCCGCCGAGGATCTGCGCGGCCCCGCCGGTCTCCACGATCCGGCCGGCGTAGGCGACCGCGATGCGATCGCAGATCCGCGCGGCGACGCCGAGGTCGTGCGTGATGAGCAGCAACGCCATCCCGCGCTCGCGCGCCGCGCCGGCGAGCAACTCGAGCACCTTCGCCTGGACCGTGACATCGAGCGCCGTCGTGGGCTCGTCGGCGATGATGAGCCGCGGGTCGCGCGCGAGCGCCATCGCGATCATGACCCGCTGGCGCAACCCGCCCGAGAGCTCGTGCGGATAGCAGCGCGCCTTCACGTCGGGCTCCGGGATCCCGGTCGACGCGAGCAGTTCGATGACGTGGCCGGCGCCCGCCTCCTTCGCCGCCGCCTCGGCAACCTGCGCGCCGACGCGCATCGATGGGTTCAGCGACGTCATGGGGTCCTGGAAGACGGCACCGATGTACGTCCCGCGGCGCGTCCGGCGCGCCTCCTCGTCCGCCGCCACCATGTCCAGTCCGTCGAGGCACACCGTCCCGCTCACGACCGGATGGGGGTCGCGCGGCAGGAGCCCGAGCGCGGTGAGCCCGAGAACGCTCTTGCCCGATCCGGACTCCCCCACGAGCCCGACGACCTCGCCGGCGTCGAGCGTCAGCGTCGCGCCGCGAAGCGCGTGCACGTCGCCCGCCTGCGCCCGGAACGTGACGTGGAGGTCCTCGACGTCCAGGACGCTCGTCATACCGCGGCCTCGACGCGACCAAAGGCCACCAGGACCTCGTCGCTTGAGACCAGGCAATCGCGCTGGAGGTACTGCATCGCCGCGAGCGCGGCGTCGTGCGCCGCCTGCGACGAGCCGCCGACGCAGTCGGTGACAACGCGACAGCGGTAGTCGCGCTGGTGGGCGTCGGCGAACGTGTAGTGGACGCAGACGTCGGTGAGCGCGCCCACGAGCACGAGCGTCTCGGCGCCGAACGACTTCAGGACGAGCTCGAGCTCGGTAGCGAAGAACGCGGAGTAGCGGCGCTTGCGTATGAGGTACTCGTCGGGGCGCGGATCGAGGCCGTCCGCGAGCTCCGTCGTCTCGTCGCCCTCGAGCGCGTGGACGCCTTCGACGCCATCCAGCTCACGCCCGAAGTCGACGAGCGTGCGCTTGTGGACCTCCTGGATGAAGATCGGCGGGATCCCCGCCGCGCGCGCGGCGGCGACGATCTCGCGGACGCGCGCGTGACGGTCCGCGCCGCCGTCCATGTGCGGGATGCCGCCACCGCCGAGCACCTCGCCCTTCTGGACGTCGATCACGACGAGTGCGGTCGTTCCGATGAGTTCGATGGGACGCTCCTCAGAACTCGTCTCACCGGTCCTGCCCCCGGCCGGCGGCAGCGCCCAGGGACGAGCTGAATCTGATTGGTATGACGATTGCGGACGATAGGAGCGGCCGCGGGGCTGCGCCACGGAGCGATGGCCAAACTGCGCGCCGCGGCTTTGTACATCGGGGCCAAGGTCGCGGTGGCATTGTTCGGCTCCGAGCGGTGGCCGGGCGCCTGGTTGCAGGGAAGGACTCCGGCAGGCGCGGGCGAACGCTCAGCCATGGAGCAGTCTCAAGCGCAGCGCCGCCTCGTCAAGTCCCCGCCCGAACTGTGGGCGCTGGTGTCCAGCGAGGAGTCCCTCGCGCGCCATCTCGCCGAGTTCGGCGAGATCCGCATCACCCGCGTCGAGCCTGAGACCACCGTTGCCTGGGAGGGCGACCGCGCGAGCGGCACGGTGGAGATCTCGCCAACGGGCTGGGGGACGAAGGTCACGCTGACGGCGACGCCCGCGGCCGAGGCCGTGGGCACCGAGCCGAAGGTCGAGGTGGAGCCGGAGCCGGAGCCGGAGGCGGAGGCCATAGCCGCCGAGCCCGAGTTCGCAATCGAGCTCGAGCCCGAGCCCGAACCAGCGCCCGAGCCCGAGCCGGTGGCCCTCGAGCCGGAACCAGAACCGGTGGCCGTGGCACCCGAACCGCGGCCCGAGCCCGTCCACGCGATCCGGCTGCGCGCCCCCGATCCGGTCCCACCGCCCGCGGAGGCCGAGCCCAAGGACGCCGCGCGCGGGTTCTTCGCGCGCTTCTTTCGCCGCCCCGCCGTGGAGGTGGCTCCCGCTCCCGCTCCCGAGCCCCGCTGGGTGACGCTTCCCGCCCCACAGGCCGAGATCCCGGCACCGGGCCCACCGCTGCCCGATCCCGCCCCACCCACGCCCGTCCCAGATCCCAGTCCACCCGCGCCGGAACCGGATCCAACGCCCCCGGATCCGGTTCCGGCGCCGACACCCTTGCCCGACCCCGCACCGCCGGCGCCCGTGCCTGAGCCGACCCCGCCCTCGATCGAGGTGCCATCGCCGCCCGATCTCCCCCCGGCCGCCGAGGCCGATCCGCCGCTCGATCCCGAGCGCACCGTCGCGATCCTCAGCGAGGTTCTCGACGACCTCGGCGCCGCGCACCACCGACCGTTCTCGCGGGGCTGACCCCGCACCGATCCCGGCCAGAGCCTCGCCCGGGGCAGGATCTCCTTCAGTCCCGGGCGAGGCGAGTGCCGTTCCCTACGATCATCAGGGATGTCCAAGCGCCCACGCCGCCAGAAGGCCCCGGAGACCGTCGACAAGAAGCTCGCCCAGCTCCAGGAGCTGCGCGAGTCCGCGAGCCACGGCTCCCCTGAGACAGCCGAGAAGCAGCACGCCCGCGGCAAGTACACCGCCCGCGAGCGCGTCGAGAAGCTGCTCGACCCCGGCTCGTTCCAGGAGCTCGACACGTTCATGCGCCACCGCACGCAGGACTTCGAGATGCAGAAGAAGCGCCCTTGGGGCGACGCCGTCCTCGCCGGCCACGGGACGATCGACGGCCGCCGGGTATGCGTGTTCTCCCAGGACTTCGCGGTGTTCGGCGGCTCGCTGGGCGAGGTCATGTCGGAGAAGATCTGCAAGGTCATGGAGCTCGCAGCCAAGATCGGCTGCCCGGTCATCGGCATCGACGACTCCGGCGGCGCGCGCATCCAGGAGGGCGTCGTCTCGCTCGGCGCCTACGGCGAGGTCTTCAGCCGCAACATCAACTGCTCCGGGGTCATCCCGCAGATCAGCCTGATCATGGGACCGTGCGCCGGCGGCGCCGTCTACTCGCCGGCCATCACCGACTTCGTCTACATGGTCAAAGAGACCTCGCACATGTTCATCACCGGGCCCGACGTCATCAAGACGGTGACCGGCGAGCAGGTGGGCATGGAGGAACTCGGCGGGGCGATGACCCACAACACGACGTCGGGCGTCGCGCACTTCGCGTGCGAGGACGAGGACCAGTGCCTGCAGGACGCGCGCTACCTGCTGAGCTTCCTGCCGTCGAACAATCTCGACACCGCGCCGCGCGTGCGGTCCACCGACGACCCGCTGCGCATGGCCCCCGAGCTCGATCGCCTCGTGCCCGACAGCCCGTCGAAGGCCTACGACATCCGCGAGGCCGTACGCCACATCGTCGACGACGGCGAGTTCTACGAGGTCCACGAGCACTTCGCCCCGAACATCGTGTGCGGGTTCAGCCGCATGGACGGATACTCGGTCGGCGTCGTCGCCAACCAGCCGGCGCACATGGCCGGCGTGCTCGACATCGACGCGAGCACGAAGGCGGCGCGCTTCGTGCGCACATGCGACGCGTTCAACGTCCCGTTGCTGACGTTCGTCGACGTGCCCGGCTTCCTCCCCGGAACCGAGCAGGAGTACGGCGGGATCATCCGTCACGGCGCGAAGCTGCTCTACGCGTTCACCGAGGCGACCGTCCCGAAGATCACGATCATCACGCGCAAGGCCTACGGCGGCGCGTACGTCGTCATGGCCTCCAAGCACATCGGGTCGGACTTCAACTTCGCCTGGCCGTCGGCCGAGGTCGCCGTGATGGGACCGGAGGGCGCGGTCAACATCGTCTACAAGCGCGACATTGCGGGCTCGCCGACGCCCGAGGTGCGGCGCGAGCGCCTCATGGACGACTACCGCGCGCGCTTCGCCAACCCGTACTACGTCTCGGACCGCGGCTACATCGACGACGTCATCGCGCCGCACGAGACGCGTCCGAAGATCATCGCGTCGCTCGAGGCGCTGCAGACCAAGCGCGTGACGCGCCCCAAGCGCAAGCACGGCAACATCCCTCTTTAGTGGGTCTTGGAGAGGGCGCACGAATGAAGCGGCGCATCCCGCTCGCGCTCGCGTGCGTCGTCGGCGCCGTGCTGCGCTTCGCGACGCTCGACGGCCAGAGCCTCTGGTACGACGAGACCGTCACGGGGCAGCTCATGCGCACGGACTTCCGCGGGATGCTGAGCGCGATCGGCGACAGCGAGTCCACGCCCCCGCTGTACTACGTCCTCGAGTGGCTGTGGACGCAGCTCGCGGGCACCGGCGAGGTCGGGCTGCGCTCGATGTCGGCGCTGCTCGGCACGGCGACGATCCCGGTGGTCTGGGCGCTCGCCCGCCGCCTTGGCGGCGACCGCGCCGCGCTGGCCGCCGCGGCGCTCGCGGCCACGAACCCGCTGCTCATCTGGTTCAGCCAGGAGGCGCGCTCCTACGCGCTGCTCGCGCTGCTCGGCGCGCTGTCGGCGCTGCTGTGGCTGCGGGCGCTCGAGTCTCCGCGCGCCGAGCGGCTGCTCGCCTGGAGCGCCATCGCCGCGCTCCTCCTCGCGACGCACTACTACGCCGTGTTCCTGCTCGTGCCACAGGGGGTGTGGCTGGCCCGGGCCGTCCCGGACTGGCGGGCTCGAGCGACCGCCCTGCTGCTGCCGCTCGCCGCGGGCATCGCGCTGCTGCCCCTTCTGCTCCAGCAGCGCTCGAACGCCGGCGCGGCGTTCATCAGCCAGAGCCCGATGTACATCCGCCTGGCCCAGATTCCCAAGCAGTTCCTCGTCGGCTACGACGCGCCGCTCGAGGGGCTGCTCGCGATCGCGGCGGCGCTCGCGATGCTCACGGCGCTCGCCGGCCTCGCGGCGCTGCTGAGCGGACGCGTCGCCGTGGGGGCGCAGCCGCGCGCGCAGACCGCGCAGCTTGCGACGCTCGTGGCCGCCGCCTTCCTGCTCGCGCTTGCGGCGGCCGCGGTCGGCGAGGACCACCTCATCGCGCGCAACGTGCTCGCGCTGCTGCCGCTCGTCATGGCGCTGGCCGGCGTCGGCTTCGCGGCCGCGTGGGATCTTGCTCCGCGCGCCGCCCCAGCGGCGCTCGGAGTGGCGTGCGCGCTCGCACTCGTCGCGGTGGCCGGCGTGGCCACGGTGCCGACGATGCAGCGCGACAACTGGCGCGGCGCCGTGCGGGCGCTCGGGCCGATCGACGGCGTACGCGTCCTGTCGGCGGCGAACGGCTCGCTCCCCCCGTTGCGCTACTACCTGCCACACGTCGCGATCGCCCGCACCGCCGTCGTCCGCACGGGCGAGATCGACTACCTCGCGCTCGCGCCGCGGGTCAGGGGCAAGACCGGCGGGCGCCCGAAACCGCCACGACCGAAGCACCCGCCGGAGCCCAAGTCGAGCTTCCGGCTCACCAGGCGCGCGTTCACCGACACGTACACGGTGTTGCGCCTCCAGGCGAAGGACACGGAAAACGTGCCGAGCGCCAATGTCGCGGCCGACCTCGACGGCCATCCGGTGCCCGTGCTCATCGTTTCGCCGCCCTGATCTCGGCCCGATCCCAAACCTGACGCCCCCGTCACGTTTACGGTAGCCTTATCGGCGATGGCTGTGCCGGCCCGCGACCTCGACTTCGACTGGCTCGTCGTAGGCTCCGGATTCGGCGGCAGCGTGTCGGCGTGCCGGCTGACCGAGAAGGGCTACCGCGTCGGCGTCCTCGAGTCCGGCAGGCGCTTCACCGACCGCGACTTCCCCAGGTCCACCTGGGACATCAGGCGCTACTTCTTCGCCCCGCGGATGGGCCTGCGCGGCATCTTCCGCCTGTCGCTCTTCAAGGACGTCACGATCGTGAGCGGCGCGGGCGTCGGCGGCGGCAGCCTCGGGTACGCGAACACGCTGTACCGCGCGCGGCCCCGCTTCTACGCCGACTCCCAGTGGGCCGACCTCGACGACTGGGAGAACGCGCTCGCCCCGTTCTACGACGAGGCCGAGCGGATGCTCGGCGTCACGTACGTCACCGCCGAGGACGAGGGCGACAAGCTCCTGCAGGCGTTCGGCGAGCACAAGGGCGTGCAGGACACGCACGCCAAGACCCGGGTCGGCGTCTTCTACGGCGAGCCCGGCGAGGAGGGCAAGGAGGTCCCGGACCCCTACTTCGGCGGCGAGGGCCCGGCACGCACGGGCTGCACGAACTGCGGGCGCTGCATGGTCGGCTGCCCGGTCGGCGCGAAGAACACGCTGCCCAAGAACTACCTCTGGTTCGCCGAGCGCGGCGGCGCGCAGGTGATGCCCGAGCGCGAGGTCACCGACGTCCGGCCGCTCGGCCGGGGCGACGGCGCGGACGGCTACGCGATCACGAGCCAGCGCACCGGCGCGTGGGTGCGCATGGACCGCCGGACGCATACCGCCCATAACGTCGTGCTCGCCGCCGGCCCGATCGGCACGAACCGGCTGCTGCAGCGCTGCCGCCTGGGTGGCTCACTGCCGCGCGTCTCGGCGCGTCTCGGACGGCTCGTGCGCACGAACTCGGAGTCGATTCTCGCGGTGACCGCGCCCAAGGACAGCGGAATCGACTTCTCCGAGCGCGTCGCGATCACGAGCTCGATCTATCCGGATCCGGACACGCACATCGAGACCGTCGTCTACGGCAAGTCCGGCGACTCGATGAACCTCCTGCACACGTTGCTCGTCGGCGACGGCTCGCGGGTCACGCGCCCGCTCAAGTTCCTCTTCGCGATCCTCCGCCACCCGCTGACGTTCGCCCGCGTCTGCGACCCGCGCGGCTGGTCGAAGCGCACGATCATCCTGCTCGTCATGCAGACGCATGACAACGCGATCAAGCTCGTTGCGCACCCGACGCGCTTCGGCGGGATGCGGCTGCAGACCGGCCAGGACTCCGACAAGCCCAACCCGACGTTCATCCCGGTCGCCAACGAGGCGGCAGAGTGGATCGCCGAGCGCATCGGCGGCATCGCGCAGAGCTCGATCCTCGAAGCGGTCGCGAGCATCCCGACGACCGCGCACATCCTCGGCGGCGCCGTCATCGCCCGCTCCCCCGAGGAGGGCGTCGTCGACGACCGCCACCGCGTGTTCGGCTACGAGAACCTGCTCGTGTGCGACGGCTCGGTGGTGCCGGCCAACGTCGGCGTGAACCCGAGCCTCACGATCACCGCGCTGACCGAGCGAGCGATGAGCTTCATTCCCGAGGCCGCAGAGCTCGCTGGGGACTCCAGCGAGGCGAAGCGACCCGTCCCCGCCTGACCGCCGCGCGGCTACAGCAGCGCGAGCTCCACCGCGAGCGGCCGTTCATCGCGCGGCTTCACTGCGGCGCTCGGGTACACCACCGATGACGTGACGGTCATGTCCCCGCGGCCGCGGGATTGGACCGGATCCCAGGGTCCGGTCCAGGGCCGTCCCGGTAGCCACGGGGTCCCGGACCATCGATACTCCCGGCATGATCTTGGTGTGTGGTGCGACCGGCGAGCTTGGCGGCCGGGTCGTCAGGGGGCTCCGAGCTGCGCGATCGCCGGTTCGCGCCCTCGTTCGCCCGCAGTCGGAGGTCTCAGGGTTCAGCGAGCTCGGCGTGGAGCTCGTCGAGGGCGACTTTCGCGATCCGGGCTCGCTCGAGCGCGCGGTCGCGGGAGTGGACACCGTCGTGTCGACGGTCACGGTGATCGCTCGCGCGCTCGCCGGTGAGAAGGGCGCGGACTTCCGCAGCGTCGACCTCGTCGGGCACCGCGACCTGATCGCAGCCGCCGAGGCCGCGGGCGTCGCTCGCTTCGTCTACGTCTCGTCGGCGCGAGTTCGCCTCGAGCCCATCGCCAGCACGCCGCTCGGAGTCGGCAAGATCGCGACGGAGGACCGCCTGACGGGATCGTCGGTGCGCGAGGTCATCGTGCGGCCGGACCAGTTTCAGGAGATCTGGCTCTCCCCGCTGTCACAGTTCGACTGGCCGGCGCGCAAGGTGGTCGTCTTCGGCAAAGGGGAAACACCCTCGCGGTACGTCGCGACCGACGATGTGGCCGAGGCGATCGTGCAGCTCGCGCTCGCCGCCGACCCGCCGAAGCTGGTCGAGTTCGGCGGGCCCGACGCGCTGACGCGCAAGCAGTCCGTCGACGTGTTCGAGCGTGCCCTGGGCGAGCCGATCCGGCGCCAGCACGTTCCCCGAGCGGCGATCCGGGTCGGCAGCGCCGCGCTGCGCCGGTTCCGGCCGGGCATGGCGTCGGTGATGGGCGGCGCGCTCGGCGCCGACCTGCACCCGGCGACGTGGGATGACCGGCCGCTGCGCGATCTCGGCATCGCGCCACGGTCGGTCCAGGCCTACGCGGACGCCGTGACCCAGGCCGGCTAGTTGTAGTTCCTGAGGACGTTGTTCATCCGGGCCTCCTTGGAGGCTGGTTGGTGTCGAAGCCCACCAGTCCCAAGGAGACACCGGATGAGGTTGCACGCTAACGCCCGGCTCAGCGTGAAGGGCCGCGAGCTGCTGATCGATCGTGTTGAGGTCGTGGGGTGGTCGCTGATGCAGGCCGCTGAGGCGGCCGGAGTCAGTGACCGCACCGCGCGCAAGTGGCTGGCGCGTTACCGCCGTGAGGGCCAGGACGGTCTGCTTGATCGTTCCTCGGCGCCGGCGCGGGTCGCCAATCGCACCGACGAGCGGCGTGTCGAGGCGATCGCTGCGCTGCGACGGTTGCGGATGACGGGCGCGGAGATCGCCGAGGTCCTGTCGATGGCGCATTCGACCGTGTCGGGGATCCTCACGAAGGTCGGGATGGGCAAGCTCGGCCGCCTGGGCCTGGAACCTGCCGTGCGCTACGAGCGCGCGCGTCCGGGTGAGCTGATCCACATCGACGTCAAGAAGCTCGGACGCATCCACGACGGTGCGGGGCACCGCGTGACCGGTAAGCGTGGGCGCTACACGCCGACGCGTACCGATGGCGAGGGCGCTCGTCGCCAGACCGTCGGCTGGGAGTTCGTGCACGTCGCGATCGACGACGCCACGCGCCTGGCCTACGTCGAGGTGCTCAGCGACGAGAAGGCGCTCACCGCGATCGCGTTCTTGGGTCGCGCGGTCGAGCACTTCGCCAGCTACGGCATGACCGTGCAGCAGCTGATCACCGACAACGGATCGGCCTACCGCTCCACCGTCCACGCGATCGCGTGTCGCACGCTCGGCATCCGACACCTGCGCACCCGGCCCTACCGGCCACAAACCAACGGCAAGGCCGAGCGCTTCATCCGCACCATGCTCGGCGGCTGGGCTTACGGCGCGATCTACCGTGACAGCCGCGAACGCAACGCCGCGCTCGCTGGCTGGCTTGACTTCTACAATCGCCGACGACCACACGGCGCCATCGGCCACAAGCCGCCCATCGCTCGCCTACACGAGCGGAACAACCTCCTCGGGTCCTACA
>JAWVGM010000064.1:0-20061 GCA_033855075.1 Solirubrobacteraceae bacterium
GAGCCATCCGGGCAGCCGGTGGAGGGCGGCAGCTGGGAGACGGCACGCCGGCTGATGATCGACTACCAGGTCGCCGATCCCGACATCGTTCGCGCGACGTACCGCCGCGACGCCCCGCTGGCCGGCCGCGACATGCTGCTGCGGATCCGCTTCGCGGGCCTGTTTCGCTTCCACGTCGGCGTCCGGATCGGCCGCGACTACGACGAGACGCGCACGCTCGACGGGCGCCAGGCGCGCGTCTTCGGCTGGGACTACGCGACGCTCGAGGGCCACTTCGAGCAGGGCCGCCTGCACTACGAGGTGTGGAAGTGGCTCGACACCGGCGCGGTCGAGTTTCGCCTGCACGCCTACTCGCGGATGGCGAGCAGCGGCCCGATCGTCCTGCGGCTCGGCTACCGGCTGCTCGGCCGCTCGCGCCAGCTCGCGTTCTACCGCCAGGCCGCGCGACGTGTGGCGGGCCTGACGGCGACGCAGCTCGAACTCGAGCGCGGAACGTCGCCGGCGGACCCCGCCGGCGCCGACGTCACGCCGACGCGTGACTTCGCTGTGCCGCGGCGATGAGGTCGAGCACGGCGCGCTCGTCGCCGCGGCGCAGGAGCTCGATCGGGTCGGGCTCGCCGTTGACTATGGATTCGAAAAAGCGCTTGCGGTCCTGATAGGTCGGCAGCGTGCCCTTCGCCCAGCCGCGGGCGTCGTTGAGCATGATCGCCAGGCGCGCGTACTCGTCGCCGAACAGCTCGCCGATCTCGCGCTTCATCCGCTTGGCGAGCGCGGGCGAGGCGCCGGCCGTCGAGATCGCGATCGCCAGCGGTCCGCTGCGCACGATCGCCGGCAGGATGAAGTTGCACAGCGGCGGCACGTCGACGATGTTCACGAGCATCGCGCGCTGCTCGGCGTCCTCGTAGACGCGGATGTTGATCTCCGTGTCGTCGGTGCAGGCGATCGCCATGAACGAGCCCTCGAGGTCGGCGCGGTCGTAGTCGCGCCGCTGCCACTCGATCGCTCCATCCTGCGCGAGCTCACGCAACTCCGGCACGGCATCGGGTGAGATCAGCCGCACGGTCGCGTCGCAGGCCAGCAGCCCCTCGACCTTCTCGAGGCCGATCTCGCCGCCGCCGACGACGAGGCAGCGCCGGCCGGAGAGCTTCAGGCAGGCGATGTAGAACGGCGTGTCGAGCATCCCCTGGACGCAGGTCTGGTCGCAGATCCCCTTGCGAAGCTGGCAGACGCAGTCCTTTCCGGCATAGGCGGCAGCGGGCATGAACCAGCAAGGGTAGTGCCACGTAGACCCCTTCTGACGCGTACCGTTTTCGTCGCCGATGGATTCCTACTTCACCGACTCCTCGATGCTGCGCCGCGTGCACCGCGAGTGGGCGGTCGCGTTCTCGGGCCCGCGCGCGCTGCTCATGCAGGCCACCCATCCGGTCGCCTTCGAGGGCTTCTTCGCGCACTCCGGCGCGCTCGACGCGCCGTACGAACGGCTTCAGCGCACGGCGAAGGTCATGGACACGATCGCGTTCGGCTCGCGCGCCGACGCCGACCGCGCGGCGCGCCGGGTGCGCGCGATGCACAAGCGCGTGCGCGGCGAGCTCGAACGCCCGGCCGGGCGCTTCCCTGCGGGGACACCGTTCGCCGCCGACGATCCCGTGCTGTTGCTGTGGATCCTCGCGGCGCTCGTGGACTCCGCGCTCGTCGTCTACCAGCGCTACGTGGCGTCGCTGTCGAACGCGGAGCGCGGCGCCTACTGGCAGGACTACCGCGTCATCGGCGGCCTGTTCGGCCTCGCCGACTCAGAGATGCCCGCGACGATCACCGAGTTCGACGCGTACCTGCACGACATGCTCATGAGCGGCGACCTCTACGTCAGCGAGGCGGCCCGCGAGCTCGCGATCGAGATCGTGATGCGCCCGCCGGTGCCCCTGCACCGCCGCCCTGTGCTGGAGCTCGTGAACTTCATCACGGTGGGGCTGCTGCCGGCGTCTCTGCGCCGCCAGTACCGCCTGTCGTGGGACCCCCTGCGGGCTTTGATGCTGCGCGGCGGAGCCGAGTACGCCAAGCGGGTGCTGGTGCCGCTGGCGCCGGAGAAGCTGCGGCTGGTATCGAGCGCGCGGGCTCCGGCTTAGCTACGCGGCCTGGCGGTTGACGACACCCCCTAGCGGCGGCGGACCGCGCGCAGCGTCCGCGCGGCGACCCGAGCGAGCGGGACCGCGCCCTTGCGCCACGCCGCCTCGCGGTCGGCGTCGCGCACCGAGCGCATCCGGGCGAGCGAACGCCACGCCGCCACAAGCGACGCGTCGTAGGGCTGCCACCAGGGCATCCGGCCGGCGGGCGGGTCCCAGGTGACGAGCTTGGGCTCGACCGAGGCGCGCAGCGCGACCGCGCCGCGGGCGCGCCCGACCCCGGCGCCGTGCACCGCCCCCCAGGGCAACTGGGCGACGGAGCGCGTCGCGAGGTGGTCGTTGATCCACACCATGCCGGCGCGAATCTCGCGCGCGATGCGCGCGCCCTTGTGCGGGTCCGTCGTCCACACGGAGGCGCCGAGGCCGCCGACCCCCGCGTTGGCGCGGGCGATGCCCTCCTGCTCGGAGGCCACAGCGTCGATCGCCAGCCACGGCCCGGGCGCGTCCTCGCACAGCAGGCGCGCCTCGAGCGCCACGCCGGTCAGGACCGCGGGCGCGAAGAACGCGCCACTGCACCCGTCGACCGCGACCGGCCCGCCGCAGTGCAGCGTGGCGCCGCCGGCGACCGCCTCGTCGATGAACGCGACGAGCCGCTCCACGCGATCGGCGGCCAGCAGCGGACCGATCTCCGTCGTCGGATCTCCGGGGTGGCCGACGCGCAGCGCTTTCGCTCCCGCCACGACCTCGTCGACGAAGCGCTCGTAGCGCTCTGCGAGGACGTAGGCGCGCGCGAGGCTCCCGCCCGATTGCCCGGCGTTCGCAAACGCGCCCCACAGCGCCCCGCCGACCGCTCGCGGGACGTTCGCGTCGGCGAGCACGAGCATCGGGTCCTTGCCGCCGACCTCGATCGTCGCGCGCTTGAGTTCGCGCGCCACTGCCTCGCCCACGTCGCGTCCCGCGGGGGCCGAGCCCGTGAAGCGCACGTGGGCGATGTCGGCGGCGACGAGCGCGCGGGCGGTGTCGGCGCCGCCATGCACGATCTGCAGGAGCCCCTCGGGCAGACCGGCGCGCAGGAAGACCCGCGAGATCCGCTCCGCGGCGAGTGCCGCAAGCGGCGAGGGGTGCAGCACCACGCCGTTTCCCCCGATGAGCGCGACCGCCACGTCGCCCAGCGGCGTCGCGAACGGCTCGGCGCCCGGGGTGAGGACGGCGACGACGCCGAGCGGCTCGAACGTCAGCCGCGCGCGCTTGACGGGCTGCAGGCTGCGGGGGAGGCCGACCCGCTCGGGCGCGAGCACGCGCGGGCCCTCCTCGGCGAGCCACTGCAACGCCTCGACGGCCGGCAACAGCTCCATCGTCTGTGCCTCGGCCACGGGCCGCCCCTGCTCGGCGACGATGACCGCAGCGAGCTCGTCCCACTCGTCGATGACCGCCTGCGCGGCGCGCGAGAGGTAGCGCGCGCGGTCCTTGAGGCGCAGCTGCGCCCACAGGCGCTGGACGCCGGCTGCCTCCGCGACCACCGCGGCGACATCGGCCGGATCGGTCGCGAGCACCGTGCCGAGCACCCGGCCGTCGATGGGGCTGATCGACGGCAACTCGGCGGGGGCGGTGGCCGGCGTCGGCATCCGCGCGATTGTCTCAGCTGGATTGCCGCCGGAATCTCCAGAAACGTGCGACGAGGTATTGCGGGGGATTTTCACGTTGCGCTCCGAAGTGACCGACACCAGTCCGCACGCGCTCATGTCCAGGCAACGTCACAGCACTCCCCCGCTGAACCGGTACCCCCTGTGGCGGCTCGCCGGCGGGCTGTGCGTCTCGTGGATCGTGATGATCGCCTCGCTCGTGGCCATTCCCGGTCTGCGACTCGCGTCGGTCGTGGTCTTCTGTGTGCTGCTCATCGCGCTTGGCATCTCGCTGACCCTCGCCGGGCGGCCCGCCGATGCACGGGCGACCGCAGCCGAGACGGCGTCGCCGTCCTCCGGCGCTAGCTCTCGCGACCGCGCAGCCGCCTGATCTCGTCCAGGCGATCGCGCTGCGCCGCCTCGGCGGCGTCGGGTTCGTAGAAGCGCGTGCCCACGAGCTCGTCGGGAGCCACCTCCTGCGGGCCGAGATGACCCGGATGGTCGTGCGGGCTGTCGTAGCCCACCGCCTGGGAGCGCACCTGCGGCGGCGGGGAGGCCGCGCCGTGCTGGCGGACGTGGTCGATCGCCGCTCCGATCGAGCGCGTCGCCGCCTTGGACTTGGGCGCGAGCGACAGGTAGATCGTCGCCTGCGACAGCGCGTGGACGCATTCGGGCAGGCCGACATGCTCCACCGCCGCCGCAGCCGCGGTGGCCACGACGAGCGCCTGCGGGTCGGCGTTGCCGATGTCCTCCGAGGCGAGGATCACCATCCGCCGCACGAGGAAGCGCGCGTCCTCACCGCCCTCGAGCATGACCGCGAGGTAGTACAGCGCCGCGTCGGGATCTGACGCGCGGACCGCCTTGATGAACGCTGAGATGTAGTCGTAGTGCTGGTCGCCGGCGCGGTCGTAGCGCAGCGCCTTGCGCTGCAGCGCCTCCTCGGCGCTCTCGAGCGTCACCGCCTCGCCCGCCGCCGTCGCCGACTCGCACGCCAGCTCGAGCGCCGCGAGCGCCGTGCGGGCGTCGCCGCCGGAGCGGGCGGCGAGGAACGCGAGGACCTCGTCGGGCACGGACGCCTCGCCGCACTCCTCGCGCTCGAGCGCGCGGTGCAGCAGCGCCTCGATGTCCGCCGCGTCGAGCGCCTGTAGCTCGTAGACCTGCGCGCGGCTGAGCAGCGCCGCGTTGACCTCGAAGTACGGGTTCTCCGTCGTGGCCCCGATGAGCGTCACGAGACCCTCCTCGACCGCCGGCAGAAGGGCGTCCTGCTGGGCCTTGTTGAACCGGTGGATCTCGTCGAGGAAGAAGATCGTCGGCTCGCCGCTTGACTCGCGCCGGTGCGCGGCGCGCTCGATGACCGCCCGCACCTCTGCGCGGCCGGCCTGGACGGCGCTGAGCTCCTCGAACGCCGCGCTGGCCGAGCCGGCGATGATCCGCGCGAGCGTCGTCTTGCCGCTCCCGGGCGGGCCGTGCAGGATCATCGAATGCGGCCGACCCTCCGCGATCGCGCGGCGCAGGGCCGTCGGCTCCTGCGCCGTGCCCAGCAGATGCTCCTGGCCGACGAGCTCGTCGAGCGTTCGCGGGCGCATCCGCACGGCGAGCGGCGCGTCGGCCGGCGGGACCGGCGTGCGGGTCGCCGGCGGCAGGTCGTCACCGGTGTTGAAGAGCTGGTCGTTCACCGGCTCAAGTATCGCCATACGGCGGCTACGATCCCGCGATCCACTCGCGTTGGCTCGTCGCTCTGGTCGCTGTGCTTGCTGCCGCCCCCGCGATCGCCGGGTGCGCGTCGGATGACGTCCTCTCGCCCGAGGCCGTCGCGCGGGCGGCCGATCGGACGGCCGCCAAGGGCGGGGTGCGCGTCGCCATCGATCAGACGATCACGCTGCCCGGGCAGTCGCCGATCTCGATGACGGGCTCCGGGGTCATCGATCCGAAGGCCCAGCGAGGCCACATCACGCTGGACCTGTCGAGGATCCCGGGCCTCCCCAACGACATCCGGGCGGGCCGGCAGGAGGTCATCTTCGAGCACTTCACGATGTACATGCGCTCCCCGCTGTTCGCCGCAAGCCTGCCGGAGGGCAAGCGCTGGTTGAAGGTCGACTTCATCAAGGCAGGCAGGACGGCGGGCGTCGACCTGGGCGCGCTCGCGCAGCAGCGTCAGGACCCGACGCAGGCGCTGCGCTATCTCGAGGCGGCCAGCGGCGACGTCAAGCGCGTGGGTGCCGAGCGTGTGCGGGGGGTCGACACGACCCACTACCGGGCGACGATCGATCTGCTGCGCTACGCCGACGTGGTGCCCGCGAACGAGCGCGCGTCCGTGCGCCACACGATGAGCCAGATCGTCAAGCTCGCCGGCGCGGACAGCTTCCCGATGGAGGTGTGGATCGGCCAGGACGGGGTCGTGCGGCGGATGCGCCAGCGCATTCGGACGCTCGTCGCTCCGGGGATCCGCGGGACGATCGACCAGCGCATCGAGCTATTCGACTTCGGCACGAGGGTCCGGCTGCAGCTGCCGCCGCCGGACGAGATCGAGGACGCCACGGACTCCGCAGCACGAGGCGTGCGCGACCTCACGCAGTAGCCCGCGGCGCCCGCCCCCGAGCCGCGGTTCGACGAACTGCCTCGAAATTGACACGAAACGCGTTCGGGTCTGATGGGTGCGGAGAGTTTGCGCCCCGGGTCGACGCATTCTCGTTACGGTTGCCCGCGTGCGACACGAGCAGGAGAGCGGGGCCGAGCGGCCTCTTGACCGCTTCAGCCGGGATGTCCGCGACCGCGCACGGCGAGAGTCGGAGCTCGAGGCCCGCGCGGGGGCCGCGGCCGCGCGCGACTCCGAAGCGCACGCCCGCGACGTGGCGGCGCGCCAGCGCGATCAGCTCGCGGACGTGCGTGACCGCGCGCTCGCCGAGCGCGACCAGATGCTCGCGCAGCGGGGCGCGCAGACCGACCACGACCGCCAGCTCGCACAGCTGCGCAGCGAGGCGGCGCTGCACCGCGCGCTTGCCGCCGCCGACCGCGAGGCAGCGGCGGGCGACCGCGAAGCGGCCGCTCGCGATCGCCTGCGCGCAGCGGCGGATCGCGCAGACGCCGCCCAAGCCGCGATCGGCCAGCCTGAGCTTCCCGAGGTCGTCCCGACGATCACCGGCCGCTAGACGCCAAGTCGTCCAGACCGTCGCAGCACGCGCTGTGGCGGCGCTATCTTCGCCTCGTGGCTCGGCACCGACGCCTCCTGCTCGCGAGCGCCGCGCTCATCCTCGCCTCGCTCGCCATCGCCGGCTGCGCGAGCGATGACGCGGCCAACGGCGACCCGGTTGCCGGCAAGCGCCTGTTCTCGAGCAGCGGCTGCGCCGGCTGTCATACGTTCGCTGCGGCCGGGTCGAAGGGGACGACCGGGCCCAACCTCGACGACATCCGGCCGAGCCCCGGCGAGGTCGTGCGCCAGCTCCAGCACGGCGGTGGCCTCATGCCGAGCTTCGAGGGCAAGCTCTCCGACACGGAGATGAACAGCGTGGCCGCCTTCGTCGGCGCCGGCAACCGGTCCGGCACGGCGGTCGCCAAGCCGTTTGCGCCAAACAACGTCCGCCTCTCGGACTGCAAGGACAACAAGACCGAGTGCCTGGAGCAGGCGTTCGGCAACATGACCTACAACGATGGGCCCAAGCCGGCGCTCGCCAAGCTGACCGCGATGCAGACGCAGAATCCGGCGGTCGCGGCGGACTGCCATCGCATCGCGCATCGCATGGGCGGCGCGGCGCTGACGCGCTTCAAGGACAAGGTCGCACCCGCGTTCATCGCGGGCTCGCCCGTCTGCGCGTCGGGCTACTACCACGGCATCATCGAGCGCGCCTTCCTCGGTCAGCCCAGGGACAAGCTCGCGATCGTCGCCTCCCAGCTCTGCACCGATCCGCAGATCAACACGAAGCCGTTTCTCTCCTACCAGTGCATCCACGGGCTCGGGCACGGCCTGATGATCTACACCGGTTACGACATGCCCGGATCGCTGAAGGTGTGCCATGGGCTCAAGGACAACTTCACGCAGGTCTCGTGCACCGGCGGGGTGTTCATGGAGAACTTCAACTCGTCCTACGGCGTGAAGTCCAAGTACCTGCGCGCCAGCGACCCGATCTATCCCTGCGACAGCGTCGCCGAGCGCGACAAGCTGCAGTGCTACGGGCTCGTCACGGCGAACCTCCTGCGCGTCAACAACTACGACCAGCGCAGGACGGCGAACGGCTGCCTGCGCGCCGAGCCCGCCTGGATCGGCACGTGCTACGAGTCCTTCGGCCGCGACGTGTCGGGGATCGCGGGCAAGGACGCCAAGAAGGCGCTCGTGAGCTGCCACCTCGCCAAGCAGCACGACAGCGACTGCATCTACGGCGTGGCGCGTGAGATCGTCAACGCCGACGCGGGACCCGATCGCGGCGCGCGCTTCTGCTCCCAGGCGCCCGCCGCCACGCAGGCGCGCTGCTACAGCGGCGTCGGCTCGGTTCTCGCCTCGCTCGTGACCGGCGAGCCGAACCTGCGCGCGAAGTGCCGCGAGGTCAGCGCCCGGCACACCGGCTCGTGCCTGAAAGGCGCCGGGCTGACGCCGACGCCTGGGTAGTCTGCCTGCACCGTGCCCGCCGACCTCCAGCAGGAGACGACCGAACTCCTCCAGCGCCTGATCCGTGCGAACACGGTCAATCCGCCGGGCAACGAGCGCGCCATCCAGGAGACGCTCGCATCGGATCTCGAGGCCGCGGGCTTCGAGGTCGACCTGCTCGGCGCCGTCCCGGAGCGCCCGAATCTCGTCGCGCGCCTGCGCGGCGAGGCCGACGGTCCGACGCTCTGCCTGCTCTCGCACGTCGACACCGTGCTCGCGACGCCGGAGGACTGGACGCACGACCCGTGGTCGGGCGACGTCGACGAGGGGTTCGTCTGGGGCCGCGGCGCGCTGGACATGAAGTCCCAGACGGCCGCCGAGGTCGTCGCCGCGCTCTCGCTTGCCCGCGAGGGCTGGCGACCCGCGGCCGGGGACCTGCTCGTCGTCGTGGTCGTCGACGAAGAGGTCGGCGGCGAGCTCGGCGCGATCTGGATCTGCGCGAACCACCCCGACGAGGTCCGCTGCGACTACCTGCTCAACGAGGGCGCGGGAACGGTGATCCCCTACGACGGCGGACGCGTCTACGGCGTCTGCGTCGCCGAGAAGGGCGTCTTTCGCTTTGCGCTGACGACCGAGGGCGTCGCCGGCCACGCGTCGGTTCCGAAGATCGGCGAGAACGCGCTGCTGAAGATGGCGCCGCTGCTGCAGCGCATGTACGACCGCCAGCCGAGCTTCGATCTCACCGACGGCCCGCGCGCGCTGCTCGAGGGCCTGGGCGTCCCCGCGAACGGGGATCCGGCCGCGGCGCTGGAGCGCCTGCGCGAGCGCGACGGGCAGCTCGCGGCGCTCGTGGAGCCGCTGCTCGGGGTCACGCTCGCGCCGACCATCATCTCGGCGTCGGAGAAGATCAACGTCATCCCTGCCAGTGCCGAGCTGCGCGTCGACTGCCGGATCCCGCCCGGACTCGGCGAGGAGGAGGCGCTCGCTCGCATCCACGAGGTCCTCGGCGAGGACGGCTACCGGCTGGAGTTCACCGAGCAGGTCGTGGGCAACCAGTCGCCGGTGAGCTCGCCGCTCATGGACGCGATCGAGCGCTGGGTCGGCGAGCAGGATCCCGGCGCGCGCGTCGTCCCCACGATCCTGTCGGGGTTCACGGACTCGCGCACGTTCCGCGGCGCGTTCCCGGAGTGCGTCGCGTACGGCTTCTTCCCGCACCGGCATATGACCTGGTACGACGTATCGCCGCTCATCCACGCCGCCGACGAGCGGATAGACGTCCGCGATCTCGGCTTCGCCGCGGCGTTCTTCCGTGACGTGACGAAGGAGTTGCTAGGTGGCTGATCAGACCAAGGGCTCACAGAGCTCCGAACCCAAGCTGCGCCTCGGCGGCATGGCGCTGCGCAACGGGCTGCTCGTCCACGGCCCGACCCACTGGGCCGCGGCGGTGCGCCGCGACGACGGCACGATCGCCGCGGCGTCGGGCCGCAAGCCCCGCATCCACCGCTTCGAGGACGTCGCCGGCGTGCGCGGCGTGATCCGCCTCGGCGAGGCCGTGGCGGTCATCCCGCTCGTCAAGCGCGCGCTGCCCGAGGCCAAGCTGCCCTTCCAGGACGCGAAGATCCTCGGGACGATGTTCGCCGCCGCGACGACGGGCCGCCTGCTGCGCGGCCGCATGGGCGGCGGCGTGGGCACCGAGTCGGCCGTCGCCGCGATCTCGCTCGTGCCGAGCCTCGTCGCGCTGCGCAGCGGCGACCTCGCCGCCTATCACGGCGTCGAGCACAAGTCGATCGCCGCCTACGAGAGCGATGACATGGATGCGGCCGACGCCGCCAAGGAGCATGACCGCTGCGGCTCGCACCTCATGACGCCGCTGCTCGCCTCGAACCTCGCCGGCGGCGCGCTCCTGCGCCGCGCGCTCGAGCGCCCAGGTCCGGTGGCGCAGCTCGCGCTCGGTGTGGCCTCGCTCGGGATCGCGGTCGAGGTCTTCGTCTGGACCGAGCGCCACTCGGGCAGCATGGCGGCACGCGTGCTGCGCCGCCCGGGCCACGAGCTGCAGCGCCTGCTCGGCACGCGCGAGCCCACGGAGACCCAGCTCGAGGTCGGCCGTGCGGCGCTCGCCGAGATCCTGCGCGCCGAAGCCCCCGCCGCGGCCTAGCCGCGGGAGGCGCGACCCGCGTGGAGCGCGAACGCCTGTCGCCGGAGACGTTCCGGCTGCCGGTGGAGCGCCTGCGCGAGGGCTATTACTCGGACGCGTACTTCGTCCTCACGCGCGAGCTGCTCGAGCACGACGATCACCACCCGCGCGTGCTCATGCAGGTCTTCCAGAAGGAGCACTCGGTGCTGGGCGGCATCGACGAGGCGATCGCGGTGCTCCGCGAGGGAGCGGGCCGGCACGGCGCCGACGGCGAGTGGATCGGAGGCTGGGGCGAGCTCGAGGTCCGGGCGCTGTACGAGAGCGACATCATTGCCCCGTACGAGACGATCATGACGATCGAGGGCGACTACGCGCTCTTCGCGCACCTGGAGACCGTGTACCTCGGCGTGCTCGCCCGGCGCACGCTCATCATGCGCAACGTCCGCGAGGTCGTGGCCGCAGCCGCCGGGAAGCAGATCCTGTACTTCCCGGCGCGCCACGATCACTGGCTCGTGCAGACCGGCGACGGCTGGGCCGCGCACGTCGCGGGCGCCATCGGGGTCTCGACCGATGCGCAGGCCTCGTGGTGGGGCGGACGCGGCGTCGGCACGGTCCCGCACGGGCTCATCGCGGCCTACGGCGGCGACACGGTGCGCGCCGCGGTGGCGTTCGCCGATCGCTACGCCGACGAGCTGAGCGTGACCGTGCTCGTCGACTTCGACAACGACTCGGTCGCGACGGCGATCGCGGTCGCCGACGCGCTCGGCGAGCGCCTGTGGGGCGTGCGGCTGGACACGAGCGAGGCGCTCGTCGACCGCGCGCTGCAGGATTTGGACCCACCCACCCGCGACAGCGCCGAGCTGCGCGGCGTGAACCTCACGCTCGTCGAGAAGGTCCGTGCTGGGCTCGACGCCGCGGGCCACCGCGACGTGAAGATCGTCTGCAGCGGCGGCTTCGACGCGGCGCGGATCAGGGCCTTCGAGGCGGCCGGAGCGCCGGTCGACGCCTACGGGGTCGGATCCTCCCTGATCCGGGGCGCGAACGATTTCACCGCCGACATCGTCGTCGTGGAAGGGAAACCCTGTGCTAAAGCGGGGCGCGAACTCCGGACAAATCCACGACTCTCGGTCGTGCGGTGACTACCGTGTATGCCCCCTGCCACGAAAAGGCGTGAATGCACCAGTCGTTTCTCGATCAGGTCAAGCAGTTCGGCACCGACTGGTACGGGGTTTTCACGATCCTCTTCATGTTCGTCATCGCCTTCATCCTGTGGCGAACGCTGAAGCTGATGCCCAAGACGAAGCCGGTGCAGATCAAGCCCGAGCAGAAGTCTTCGATCGAGTGGGACGACATCGCCGGGGTGGACGAGGCCAAGGACGAGCTCATCGAGGTCGTCGAGTTCCTGCGCGATCCCAAGCGCTTCCGCAAGCTCGGCGCGCGCGTGCCCCGGGGCGTGCTCCTGCACGGGCCGCCCGGCACCGGCAAGACGCTGCTGGCCAAGGCGGTCGCGCACGAGTCCGGCGCCCAGTTCTTCTCTCAATCGGCAGCGTCGTTCGTGGAGATGTTCGCCGGGCTCGGGGCGGCGCGCATCCGCCGGCTGTTCCGTGAGGCGCGCGCGCACGCGCCCGCGATCATCTTCATCGACGAGCTCGACGCCGTCGGCGGGCGGCGCGGCATGGACAACTCCGCCGAGCGCGAGCAGACCCTCAACCAGCTGCTCGTCGAGATGGACGGCTTTGACTCGTCGGGCGACCTCGTGGTCATGGCCGCGTCGAACCTGCTCGAGAAGCTCGACCCGGCGCTGCTGCGTCCGGGGCGCTTTGACCGCCAGGTGTTCGTCACGCCTCCCGATGTCGACGGCCGCGAGCGGATCCTCGAGGTCCATACACGCGACAAGCCCGTGCGCGACGTCGATCTCGGCAGCGTGGCCACCCAGACGAGCGGCCTCACCGGCGCCGACCTCGCGAACCTCTGCAACGAGGCGGCGATCCGCTGCGCGCGCCGCCACGGCTTCGCGCTGACCCGCCAGGACTTCGACGAGGCGCTCGAGCGGATCATCGCCGGCGTGCAGTCGCGCCGGCTGCTGACCCCGCACGAGAAGAAGGTCATCGCCTGGCACGAGGCCGGCCATGCGCTGTGCGCCGAGCTCCTGCCGAGCGTCGACCGGGTGCACAAGATCTCGATCGTCCCGCGCGGGAAGGCGCTCGGCTACACCATGAACCTGCCCGACGAGGACCGCTACCTCAAGACGCGCGAGGAGCTGCTGGATCAGATGACGATGCTGCTCGGCGGCCGCGTGGCGGAGCAGATCGTCTTCGGCGAGGTCACGACCGGCGCCGCCGACGACCTCAAGCGCGTCGCCCAGGTCGCCCGTGCGATGGTCCACGACTGGGCGATGGGCACGCCGGGAACCGCGCAACGCGCCGTGGCACGCGGTGACGGCGACTCCGAGCAGTTCCGCCGGGTCCGCGACGAGGAGCAGCAGGAGCTGGCCTTCGAGGCCTCGCGCGCCGCGCAGGCGCTCTTGACCGGCAACCGCGGGAAGCTCGACGAGATCGCCGAGGCGCTGCTCGACCGCGAGGTGCTCGAACGCGGGGATCTCGACGCGATCATGGCCGGCGTGCCGCGGATGACCCGCCGCCCCGGCGTCGCCGGGCTGCGGGTCGTGGCCGCGACGCCGCACGAGGAGACTGCGGACGACAACGACGATGACGATGCGCCCGACGAGCAGGCCGCGAAGGAGCCGCGGTCCGTTCCGCCGCCCCCGGCGGCCGCGCACGACGACGGCTGAGCGAGGCGCTTCGCCCGGTCACTACGATGCGGGCATGTTCACCCGGGTAGACCACATCGGCGTCGCCGTGCAGGACATCGACGCCGCGCTCGAGCTCTACGAGCGCGACTACGCGATGACGCTCGTGCATCGCGAGACCGTCAGCGAGCAGGGCGTCGAAGCGGTGCTGCTCGACGTCGGGGAGAACCACGTCGAGCTGCTCGCCCCCACAGGGCCCGACACGCCCGTCGGCAAGTTCCTCGCCAAGAAGGGGCCCGGGATCCATCACATCGCCTACCAGGTGGAGGACATCGAAGCGACGCTCGCGGCGCTGAAGGAGTCGGGCCTGCGGCTCATCGACGAGACGCCGCGCACCGGCATCCGCAACTCGCGCGTCGCGTTCCTGCATCCGGCCACGGCGGGCAGCGTGCTCACCGAGATCGTCCAGCCGGCGGAGGCCCACTGATGGCGTCGGCGCAGCGGGTCTCGATCGGCTTTGCCGGCAACCAGGTCCTCGGCGTCAAGGTCGACGAGGACGCGCTGAAGGATCTCCTGAAGGCGCTGCCCGACGGCGCCTGGCACGACCTCACGGTCGAGGACGGCACGATCCGGCTGAACCTCAGCCAGGTGGTTTACGTCCGGACCGAGCTCGACGAGCACCGGGTGGGATTCGGGCTCGGGGGCTAGGGCGCGCTCGCGGCCCTCGTGCTCACAACTCCCGCCGCACCAGCGTCAGCGCCCGCTCCTTCGCGCGGATCGTGACGGGCCGGCGGTTCCACCGCTCGAGGTCGATCTCCTCGGCGTCCCGTAGGTCGCGCTCGAACTGCTCGTCGAGCTGCGCGACGAGCGCTGCCTCGCGGATGCACAGCGTCGCCTCGTCCTGGAGCTGGAACGAGCGGTTGTCGAAGTTCACCGAGCCGATCGTCGCCCAGGCGCCGTCGATCGAGAGGACCTTCGCGTGGAGCATCGTGCGCTGGTATTCCCAGATGCGCACGCCCGCCTCGACCAGCTCGGCGTAGGTTCCGCGGCCCGCGTCGCGCACGGGCGGCTTGTCCATGTGCGGGCCGGGCACGAGCACGCGGACCTCGACGCCGCGCGTCGCGGCGTCGACGAGCGCCTCGACGAACGCCGGGCGCGGCACGAAGTAGGCGGCGCTGAGGTCCAGCCGCTCGCGAGCGCAGGAGATTGCGAGGAAATAGAGCGCCTCGACGTTCGTGTCCCCGACGCCCGCGCTGGAGCGCACGAGCTGCATCGTGCAGCCGCCGGAGAGCGGCTCGAGCTCGGGGAGATAGCCCGGCCCGACGAGCACGTCGCCGGTCGCCTCGAGCCAGTTCTCGGCGAACGCGCCCTGCAGGCCCCGGACGACCGGGCCACGGACCGTCACATGCGTGTCGCGCCAGTGATCGGGCCCCTGCGCGTCGCCGGTCCACCGGTCGGCGATGCCGACTCCTCCGATCATGCCGACGCGCCCGTCTGCGATGAGGAGCTTGCGGTGCGTGCGGTTGTTCAGGCGGCGGATCGCGTAGGGCTTCGGCGGGCGGAAGCGCACGACGGAGGCGCCGGCATCCTCCATCTTGTCGATGAGCTCCCGGGACATCTTCAGCGAGCCGACGGCGTCGATCAGCACGTTCACCGCGATGCCCTCCTGCGCCTTCGCGGCGAGCGCGTCGGCGAGCGTCTCGCCGATCTCCCCGCTCCAGTAGATGTACGTCACGAGGTTCACGGAGCGCTGCGCGCCGCGAATCAGCTCCAGGAACGCGGGGAAGATCTCGTCGCCGTTGATATGGAGGTCCGCCTCGTTGCCGACGGTGCTCGGCGAGCTCGTGAGTGCCTCCGCGGCCCGCAGGAACGCGTCGGAGGCGACGTCGATGTCCTCGCCGCGCATCCGGTATCCGTGGCGGCGCTGCTCGCGCCGGTGGCGCAGCGACTCGCTCGCGTACCACGCGACGAGGAAGGCGCCGATCCCCGCCGGCCAGCGCTGGTTCAAGGGGTCACGACCGCGAAGCCCGGCGGGCGCAACGTGACATGCGCCGGCGCGCAGTCACACAGCTCGCCGTCGACGTTGAACGCGCGCTGGCCGTCGACCTCGACGTCGATGACCTTCCCGCGCAGATGCGCGACGTCGTCCTGCGCGGTCAGTTTGCCGGCCCGCATGGCGTACGCCCGGCGCACGAGCCCGAGGCGCGATCCCGCGGGCACGACGGCGACGTCGACGCGGCGCTCGGCGCTGTCGCCGATCGCGCTGCCGCCGCCGAACGCGCCGGTCACCCCGACGACCACCTGCCACACCCGCCCGGCGTAGCGCTCGTTTCCATCGCAGAGCACGCGGCAGCGTAGCGGCGATGCGGTCCGCCCCGCTTCGAGCGCCCCGACGGCGTACGCGAGTGGGCCGAGCGTGGACTTGTGCGCGCGAGCCTCACGCGCGGCGATGACCGACAGTCCGGCCGACGCGGCGTTGACGAACGGCCTGCCGTCGATCTCGGCCAGATCGGCGTGGCTCGTGGTCGCGTCCGGCTCCCGCGCCAGCGCGCACGCTTCGTCGAGGTCGAGCGGCAGGCCCTTCGCCCGAGCGAAGTCGTTCGCGGTCCCCACCGGGATGACGGCGAGCGGGATCCCGAGCTCCTGCGCGATCTGTGCGCACGGGCCGATCGAGCCGTCACCGCCGGCCACGGCGATGCGATCCGCGCCGGCGATCTGGGCGCCGCCCGAGTCGAGCTCGCCGATCGCGGTGATCGCAATCTCGGCGCCGTCGCGCGCGAGTCGCTGTTCGAGCTCGTCCGGATCCGGCGCGGCCTGAGAGCGCGGGTTGACGACGAGGGCCATGCGCACGTCCGCAGTCTGCCCAGGCGGGTGGCGGTCTAGACAGGCTCTACCCTCCCGCCGGTGACTGACGCCCCTCCGGTTCCGCCCGTTGCCGACCCCGCAGCGCGCGGATCGTTGCGCGAGCGGCTGCGTGCCGGGCCGTTCGCCCGGCTCGTCGCGCGCATCGACATCCGCCTGTACCGCCTGCTGCGTGAGGACGCGCAGAGCGCCGCGCTCGAGCAGCCGATCAAGCGGTTCTCGCGCCTCGGCGAGCACGCGGCGATCTGGCTCGCGCTCGGCGGCACGGGGGCGCTCGTCGACGCGCCGCGCCGCCCGCGCTGGCTGCGCGCGCTCGGCGCCGTCGTCGTCGCCTACGTGCTCAACACCGCGCTGAAGCTCGTCGTTCGCCGTCACCGCCCGCGCCTGGAGGCGCTGCCCGCGCTCATCGCGACGCCGACGGCGCTGAGCTTCCCCTCGGCCCACGCGTCGTCGTCGTTCGCGGCGGCGCGCGCGTACTCGGCGCTCATCCCCGGGGCGCCCCTGTATGCCGTCGCGCTCGCGATGGCGCTGTCGCGGATCTACCTCGGCGTGCATTACCCGTCCGACGTCGCGGCCGGTGCGCTGCTGGGCACGATCGTCGGATCGACCGCGCGATGAAGGTCGGGATCGTCGGGATGCCCAACGCGGGCAAGTCCTCGCTGTTCAACGCGCTGACGCGCGCGGGCGCCGAGGCCGCCAACTACCCCTTCACGACGATCGAGCCGAACATCGCCGTCGTGCCGGTGCACGACGAGCGTCTCGACCAGGTTGCCCGGACGGTCGGCGCCTCGGAGATCGTGCCGGACACGATCTACTTCCACGACATCGCGGGGCTCGTCGCGGGCGCGCACACCGGTGAGGGCCTCGGCAACCGCTTCCTCGCCAACATCCGCGAGACCGACGCGATCGTGCACGTCGTCCGCGCCCACAACGACCCGAACGTCATCCACCCCGATGGGCGCGTCGACCCGCTCGCCGACATCGAGACGATCGAGACGGAGCTCATCTTCGCCGACCTCGAACAGGCCGAGCGCCGCCACGAGCGCATGGTTCGGACCGCGCGCTCGGGCGATCGCGCCGCCATCGCCGAGGAGGCGTGGCTGCGCGAGCTCGTCGACGCCCTGCACGCCGGACGGCCCGCGCGCACCGTGCCGCCGCCCGCCGATGCGCCGCACGCGTTACGCGACCTGGGCCCGCTGACGGCCAAGCCCGTGCTGTTCGTGGCCAACGTCGACGAGGGTGATGACGAGGTGCCGGCCGCCGTCGCCGAGCACGCCGCCGCCCAGGGCGCGGGCGCGGTGGCGATCTCGAGTCGCATCGAGGCCGAGCTCTCCGAGCTGGAAGAGGAGGACGCCGCGGCGATGCGCGCGGATCTCGGCATCGCCGAATCGAGCCTCGAGCGCGTCGTGGGCGGGGCGTTCTCGCTGCTCGAGCTCATCGCGTTCTTCACGGCGGGGGAGGACAAGCCCGCCCAGTCCTGGCACCTGCGCCGCGGGCTCACCGCGTGGCACGCCGCGGGCGAGATCCACTCCGACATCCAGCGCGGCTTCGTGCGCGCGGAGATCGTCGGCTGGGCCGAGCTCGTCGACGCGGGTGGCTACGCCGGAGCCCGCGACCGCGGGACGCTGCGCCTGGAGGGCCGGGACTACGCGATGAGCGACGGCGACGTGATCACGGTGAAGTTCACGCCATAGCCGTTGCAGGCGCCTGTCGCTGGAAGCGGGACAGACAATCGAAAGCAAGCGCGCCAACGCTAGTGACAGCACCCGAGTTGGGCGATCGCGTCGTCGTCGGGAGGTCACGGTGGCGGATGCCGCGGGTTCGGGTGCTGCCCCTTGGCATGGAAGGGGGAGCGCCGAATGATTGCGGAGGCTGCGTAATGCCCCATGCCCGCGCTCGCGCGTGATTGCTTGGGGATTAGACTCGCGCTGATAGGCACTCGGACAAAGGAGGCGGCACATGGCGGTATGTCTCGTGATCGACATCCCGAGCGGTCAGCTCGAGCAGTACGACGCGGTGATGCGGAAGCTCGGTGAGAGCGGCGGGACGCTAGGGGAAGGCCAGACCTTCCATGCCGCGGGCCCCACTGACGACGGCTTCACGGTCATCGACGTGTGGAACTCTCGCGAGGACTTCGACCGCTTCCTGCAGGGCCGGCTCGGGGAGGCGATCCAGGAGGCGGGGGTCCCGCAGCCGCAGATCAGGGAGATACCGGTGCACAACGAGGTTCGCGGGTAGCGGGTCCAGCAGGGGCCAGGACTTCCCGGCTTGCCGGCGGGCCACCGCTCCCGCTTTGGGACGATCAGCAAGAGCGCCGACCTCGCCCCGACCCAACTGAACTGCGCGCCGAGCGGCGCCACGACGCCCTCAGGCCACGTGGGCTGGGAGCACCAGAAGCGTCCCGTCATGGTGCTTCTCCATCTCGATGACGACCTCGTGGTTCGAAGTCGTCGCGACCACACCGTCGCCGAGCTCCCTAAGTCGGTATGTGGTCTCGAGCAAGCCCTCTACCTGCTTGCGCGGGAAGAGCTGGGAGTGCCAACGGCTGGGCGAGCGCACCTCGAGGCGCGAAAGCCGAACCAAGACGCCTTCGATCCGCGTTTCGAGGTCAAGGATCCGTTGCTGATCGGCGTTGAGGCTGCGCACGAAATTCTCGAACTGGTTGTCCGGATCGCTCTGGCCCGCCTCGACTCCCTGCAGGAGGACGACGCGGCGCTTGAGGGCGATGGCGAGCGAAGCCAGCTCGAGATGCGCGCGAAACGCTCCACCCGCCTCGCTCAGCCCGGGGAACGCGGTCTCTAGGTCGGGGACCTCGACGCGGTTGCCGAGGGCGTCCAAGGCGGCTTCCCACTTCCTCGCCCGGCGGTCCGCGCTCTGGATCGCCGTGCTGATGGCATGGACGGCGGAGTCGAGGCCGAGGGACGCGCCGACCTTCCCGCGGTCGAGGAGCAGCGCCGTAGCCTTGTCGATGGCGTCTCGGCACCCGTCGAGCTCGTTGCGCTCGCGGTTCAGGTTGTCGTCGTGAAGCTGCTCGAGCAGGTCGGTGATGCGTTCGATGGCTCTCTGCCGTTGATGTTCGGCGTGCGCGCTCGCACCGACTGCGACAGCTAGCAGGACCAACGGCGCGGCGACCGTGAGGGCACCGCCCGCCGCGACGGTTCCTGCGGCCGCACCGCCTGCAGCACCCGCTGGCGCCGCCTTGACGGGAACGAAAGTCGCGTGGGTGACAACCGACTTGGCGTCGCGCAGGGCGCTGTGGATGCCGCCGTGGACGGCATTGGACTTCATCGGCTTCACGAGGCCCTTCCCGAACTGGGCGGCGACGTTCGCAGGGACGACCATCCGGTAGAGCACCTCGGGGGACTCCACCACCTGGGCGACGGCGGGGACGCGCTGGGCATGTGCCGTCACCAGGCGCGAGAGCTCCTGCGCGAGCGGGCTCGCCGCGTCGAGAGACAGGCCGCTCGAGCCACCGCGCCGCTTCTCCAGCGGGTAGGCCTCCAGGGTCACCAGCGGAGCACTCGAAAACGCGGCGAGCGCGCCACGGAGCTTCGACAAGCGCTCAGGGGTGAGCGCGGCTTCGTCCGTCACCGCCGGGAGCGGGCCGGCAGCCTCGTTCGTGGTCAGCGTCCAGACGGGCACGACATTGGTGTTCGAGTCGTTCATGCGGTCCTCATGGTGGCGCTGGCCTTAGCAGGTGGCCGATCGCCGCCCGGGATGACGGACGCGCGGCGTTGGGTGCGTGAGTGGTCGCCGCCGTGTAGACGGCTCTGACATCCCGTATCGGCACGGCATGCGAGTAAGTGAGGGGGGCAGGGGGGAGGGGGGGTCGAATCTCTAGGGGTGCACGGCCCTTCAGTGTCGCTTCGGACTGCCATGAAGGAGGGCCTCCCCGGTGGCACGCTCAGCGTGTTACCGAGGAGCGAGCTCGAGGAGGCCCGTGTTCATGTTGCATGCTGGATTGGATCTGAGTCGCAAGAAGGTCGATGTCTGCC
>JAWVGM010000065.1:0-2910 GCA_033855075.1 Solirubrobacteraceae bacterium
ACCCGCAACATCATCGTCGTCGGCGTGCCGAGCCCGCTGCGGCCGGTGACCTCGACCTCCTCGGGCACGCTCCCCGCGGTCATGCGCGGCGACGGCATGTGGATCTGGCAGCTGCCGAAGAGCAACCGGGGCGACGTCGACGTCATCGCCGCGCGGGCCAAGGCCGCCGGGATGACGACCATCTACGTCAAGGGCTCCGACGCCGGCAACGTGTGGGGGCAGTTCACGCCGCAGCTCGTCGCAGACCTCCACGCGCGCGGGCTGCGCGTCTGCGCCTGGCAGTTCGTCTACGGCTCGAACCCGCTGGCCGAGGCCGCGGCAGGCGTCGCGAACGTCCAGGCCGGGGCGGATTGCCTGATCATCGACGCCGAGACCGCCTACGAGGGGCGCTACGCCTCCGCCCAGCGCTACGTGCAGGCGCTGCGCGCGGCGATCGGCCCCACCTACCCGCTCGGGCTGACGTCGTTTCCCTACGTCGACTACCACCCGAGCTTCCCCTACTCGGTGTTCCTCGCGCCGGGCGCCGCCCAGGCCAACCTGCCGCAGGTCTACTGGAAGGCGATCGGCGGATCGGTTGACGCGGTGAGCGCGAAGACCATCGCCCAGAACCGCGTCTACGGCTCGCCGATGGCACCGCTTGGGCAGGCCTATGGCGGCGTCACGTCCGACGAGGTCCAGCGCTTCCGCGCGATCTGGGCGGGCTACGGCGCGGCCGGCATCTCGTGGTGGAGCTGGCAGGAGGCGACCGGCTCGACGTGGTCGGCGCTCGCGCCGCCGGCGCCGGCGACGATCGTCCCGTCGGATCCCGGCTGGCCGTCGCTGCGCAAGGGCTCCAAGGGCGACCAGGTCCTGTGGCTGCAGCAGCACCTCGCGTCGTTCGACCCGACCGTCGAGGTGGCGGTGGGCGGGCGCTTCACCGCCGCGACCGACGCGGTGCTGCGCGCGTTTCAGACCTCTCGCGGCCTCACGCCGACGGGCCTGACCGACGCCGCGACGTGGCTTGCGGCTCTGGCGCTGCCGGTTCGCGCGATCGACTGGACCGCGACCGCGGGCTGAAGCCGAGCACGAGCGCGAGCCCGCCGGCGACGATCAGCGCGATACCGCCCGCGATCTCGAGCTCAAAGCCGGTGCCGGCCTTCGCGCGCGCGTCGGCATAGGCGATCGCCTCGGGCTGCGGGCTCGAGTCGCGCGTGTCCGGCACGTCGATCGCCAGCGCGACGAGCAGCGCGACGGCTCCGGCGGCGACGAGCGCGCCACCGGCCGCCCTCGACCCACGCAGCACGCCGTACGCCATCGCGGCGCCCGCGAGCGCCACGATCAGCAGGCCGTAGCCGTGCGCCTCGCCGCCGGAGACGCTGCGGCGCGGCGTCTGCAAGGCGCCGACCACCACCGTGTAGAGCGGCGACAGCTCGGCTGCGACGAGCAGCGCCGCCCCGGCGAGCGCGAGCGCTGTGAGCAGCCCGCGCCACGCCGCCAAATCACCCCGGCGGATCACGGGGCCTTTGCTATAGTCGGTCGCCGTTCCGCGGGCCGATGCGCTCACCAGCGCCCGCCTCGGAACAACCCATCCCACGATGGATACCTCGAGCACATAGCGCCACGCACCGGATAGACCTCGGATGTGCGCGCGGGCCCGAGGGGCCCGTTTTTGTTGCTCAGCCCCGAATAGAGATCAAGAGAACCCATGCCACGCCAATTCACGCTCGAGAAGACCCGGAACATCGGGATCATGGCGCACATCGACGCCGGTAAGACGACGACCACCGAGCGCATCCTCTATTACACGGGCCGGACCTACAAGATCGGCGAGGTCCACGAGGGCGCGGCCACGATGGACTGGATGGAGCAGGAGCAGGAGCGTGGCATCACGATCACCTCGGCTGCCACCACCTGCACGTGGCGCGAGCACCGCATCAACATCATCGACACGCCCGGCCACGTCGACTTCACGGTCGAGGTGGAGCGCTCCCTGCGCGTCCTGGACGGCGCGATCGCACTGTTCGACTCCGTAGCCGGCGTCGAGCCGCAGTCCGAGACCGTCTGGCGCCAGGCCGACAAGTACGCCGTGCCGCGGATCGCGTTCATCAACAAGATGGACCGCATCGGCGCAGACTTCACCGGCTCGGTGAAGACGATGCACGACCGCCTCGCCGCCAACGCCGTCCCGATCCAGATCCCGATCGGCGCGGAGTCCGGGTTCAAGGGCATCATCGACCTGCTCGGCATGAAGGCCGTCGTGTACCTCGACGACCTCGGCAAGGACCAGGACGTCATCGAGATCCCGGCCGAGTACGCCGACGCCGCCGCCGAGGCGCGCGAGGTTCTCGTCCACGCGCTCGCCGACCTCGACGACGACATCGCCGAGCTGTACCTCGCCGAGGAGGAGATCCCGCTCGAGACGCTGAAGGCCGCGATCCGCAAGGCGACGCTCGCCATCCAGATCACGCCCGTCATGTGCGGCTCGGCGTTCAAGAACAAGGGCGTGCAGCCCCTGCTCGACGGCGTGCTCGACTACCTGCCCTCGCCGCTGGAGGTCAAGCCGATCGAGGGCCACCTCGTCGACAAGCACGGCGAGAACCGCGAGCCGATCGTCCTGCGGCCCAACGACGACGATCCCTTCGCCGCGCTCGGCTTCAAGATCATGGCCGACCCGTTCGTCGGCAAGCTCACCTACTTCCGCGTGTACTCGGGGACGCTGCAGGCCGGCTCCAAGGTGCTCAACGTCACGACCGGGCGCACCGAGCGCGTCGGGCGCCTCCTGGTCATGCATGCCAACGACCGCGAGGAGGTGGACGCCGTCTACGCCGGCGACATCGCCGCCGCCGTCGGCATCAAGCAGATCACCACCGGCGACACGCTCTGCGACCCCACGCGCCCCGTGAAGCTCGAGAACATCACCTTCCCGGAGCC
>JAWVGM010000066.1:0-10479 GCA_033855075.1 Solirubrobacteraceae bacterium
ATCGCGGTGAGAGCGTTCAGGCCGGGGCGTGCGTGCGCTGCGCGGCGGCGATGAGGTCGAGCACCGCGCGCTCGTCGCCGGCTCGCAGGAGGTCGATCGGGTCGGGCTCGCCGTTGACGAGAGATTCGAAGAAGGCCTTGCGGTCCTGATAGGTCGGCAGCGTGCCCTTCGCCCAGCCGCGGGCGTCGTTGAGCATGATCGCCAGGCGTGCATATTCCCCGCCGAAGAGCTCTGAGATCTCGCGCTTCATCCGCTTGGCGAGCGCAGGCGACGCGCCGGCGGTCGAGATCGCGATCGCCAGCGGGCCGGTGCGGACGATCGCCGGCAGGATGAAGTTGCACAGCGGCGGGACGTCGACGATGTTCACGAGCATCGCGCGGCGCTCGGCGTCCTCGTAGACGCGGATGTTGATCTCGGTGTCGTCGGTACAGGCGATCGCCATGAACGTGCCCTCGAGGTCGGGCGGGCCGGCGTACTCGCGCCGGTCCCACGTGATCGAGCCCTCGCTCGCGAGCGCGCGCAGCTCGTCGATCGCGTCGGGCGCGACGAGGTGGACGGTCGCGTCGCACGCCAGCAGCCCCTCGACCTTCTCGAGGCCGATCTCGCCGCCGCCGACGACGAGGCAGCGCCGGCCGGACAGCTTCAGGCACGCGATGTAGAACGGCGTGTCGAGCATTCCCTGCACGCAGGACTGATCGCAGATCCCCTTGCGGAGCTGGCAGACGCAGTCTTTTCCGGCGTAGGCCTGAGCGGGCATGAACTGCAAAGCGTAGTGCCACGTAACGTAGTGCCGAGGCCCCGCGATGGATTCGTACTTCACCGACAGCTCGATGCTGCGCCGCGTGCACCGCGAGCTGGCGGTCGCCTTCTCCGGCCCGCGGGCGCTGCTCATGCAGGCGACGCACCCCGTCGCGTTCGAGGGCTTCTTCGCGCACACCGGCGCGATGGCCGCGCCGTACGAGCGCCTGCGCCGGACCGCGCAGGTCATGGACACGATCGCGTTCGGCTCGCGGACCGCCGCCGACGGCGCGACGCGCCGGGTGCGTGCCATGCACAAGCGCACGCGCGGCGAGCTCGCCGCTCCCGCAGGGCGCTTCCCCGCCGGCACGCCGTACGCGGCGGACGACCCCGAGCTGCTGCTGTGGGTGCTCGCCACGCTGGTCGACTCCGCGCTCGTCGTCTACGACCGCTACGTCGCTTCCATGTCTTGGGACGAGCGCGATGCGTACTGGCAGGACTACCGCGTCATCGGCCGGCTGTTCGGCCTGCGCGACGACGAGATGCCCGCCGACATCGACGCCTTCGACGCGTACATGACGCGGATGCTCCACGGCGACGACCTCTTCGTGACGTCGGCCGCGCGCGAGCTGGCGATCGACATCGTCATGCGGCCGCCGGTGCCGCTCGCGCGCCGGCCGGTCCTCGAGCTCGTGAACTTCATGACCGTCGGGCTGCTGCCCGCGCGGCTGCGCAAGCAGTACGGCCTCTCATGGGATCCGCTGCGCGAGCTCGCGCTGCGCGGCGGCGCCGAGTACGCCAAGCGCGTGCTCGTGCCACTCGCACCCGAGCGGCTGCGGGTCGTCTCAAGCGCACGAGGGGCGTAGGCGAGTCAGGGCGCGCGCGTCGCGGCGTCCGCGGCGGGCATGGGAGCGGGCTTCGGCGCGCGGCGCACCCGCCAGGCCGCGAGGAGCACCGGGACCAGCGGAATCAGGATCAGCACCTTGAACGCCATCAGCACGAACCCGGCGCCGCCGCCGTATTGGAGCGGCACCTCCCACTGCAGCGTGTCGTTGATCGAGAGGCCGGGGATCTGCGCGAAGCTCTGCCAGATGTAGAAGTCCGCGAGCTGGCCGGTGCTTGTGACCGCGGCCCCGGCGCGGGTCTGGAAGTCGACGATGCCCCGCTCGGCGAGCACGAACGAGAACGCCGACACCCAGCCGATCGCCGCGAGCCACAGTCCGGTCACGAACATGAACGGCTGCCCGAGCCCGTGGCGGCGCACCGGCGCCAGGGTCTCCTCGGGCGTCTTCGACAGCCGGTAGACGAGGAGGCCGAGCGGCGCGTAGACGAGCGCGAGGATCACGACCTGCCCGGCGAGCGGCAGCTCCTCCACAGCGAGCCGCACGACGACGTACACGCCAATCCCGAACAGCAGAAAGCCGGCCTTCCTGAGCGCCCGGAACACGGCGATGTCGAATAGTGGGCGTATATCGCTCACTATTCGACATGGAGCTGTTAAACCTGCGCCTGGTAAGCCCTGAAGGCGCGCGTGGCGAGCAGCAGGCACACGAGCGCGAACCCGGCCAGGAGACCGCAGTAGCCCGCCACCGACGCCCAGTCCGGGCTCGCCAGGAGCGCCTCGCGGCCCGCGTGGATCGCCCAGTCGATCCTGTTGGATATCGCTGCCGTTGGATATGCTGCCGCTCTAAGCGCCCGGCTCGAAGCGCAGGCCGTAGCGCTCGAGCAGCCGGGGGATGCTGTCGACGTCGAACTCGATGCCGTAGCGCTCGGGCAGCGTCGCCCGCGGGCGCTCCGGCGTCTCCGGCTCGACGAGCTCGTCGAAGAAGCGCTCGAAGCCGGCCGGGGAGATGATCTCGAGGATCCGTGCGGGCTCGTCGCCGGCGTTCCAGAAGGTGTGCCATTGGTCGCGCGGCTTGAAGATGAGATCGCCCGGCTCGCCGTAGACGACCTCGTCGCCGAGTTGCGCGCCCACGCGTCCCTCGAGCACGAAGCTGTACTCGTCCTCGCGGGAGTGACGATGCAGCGGCGCGGCCAGCGATCGCGGCGGCATCGGGTGCTCGACGAGCGCGAACCCGCCGCCCGACTCCTCGCCGCCGATCATGAACCGCACCCCGAGGGTCACGAGATCGCCGAACTTGCCGTCGTTCGGGCCGAGCACCTTGGCGCGCCGCGACTCCATCAGCGCCGCCGCGCCGCCCTCAGCGAGCGTGCCGCCACGCGCGCGAGCGGCAGCGCGCCCTGGCGCCAGCCGCGCTCGCGGTCGGCGTCGCGCGCGGAGCGCAAGCGCGCGAGCGCGCGCCAGGCCTCGACGAGCGACGCGTCGTAGGGGTGCCACCACGGCATCCGCCCGGTGGCCGGGTCGACCGTGACGAGCTTCGGCTCGACCGACGAGCGCAGCGCAACCGCACCCCGCGCGCGGCCAACGCCCGCGCCGTGCACCGCCCCCCAGGGCAGCGCGGGCTCGGCGCGCGAGACGAGGTGGTCGTTCATCCACACCATCCCGGCGCGAATCTCGTGCGCGACGCGCGCGCCCTTGTGCCGGTCGGCCGTCCAGAGCGACGCGCCCAAGCCGCCGACGCCGGCGTTGCAGCGGTCGATGCCCTCCTGCTCGGAGCCTATGGCCTCGATGGCCAGCCACGGCCCCGGCGCATCCTCGCGCAGCAGTCGCGCGTCGGGCGGCACGCCGGTGAGGACCGCGGGCGCGAAGAACGCGCCGCTGAGCGAGCCCACGGTCACCGGGCCGCCGCAATGCAGCGTCGCGCCGCCGGCGACCGCCTCGTCGATGAGCTCCGTGAGCCGGGCGCAGCGGTCGGCGGCGAGCAGCGGGCCGATCTCCGTTGTCGGATCGCGCGGATGGCCGACGCGTAGCCGGCGGGCACCCACCACGACGCCCGCCGTGAAGCGGTCGGCGCGCTCGCGCAGGACATAGGCACGCGCAAGCGAGCCGCCCGACTGGCCGGCGTTCGCGAACGCCCCCCACAGCGCACCGGCGACCGCACGCGGGATGTTCGCGTCGGCGAGCACGAGCATCGGGTCCTTGCCGCCGACCTCGATCGTCGCGCGCTTGAGCTCGCGGGCGCACGCCTCGCCGACGTCGCGGCCGGCCTGCGAGGAGCCCGTGAAGCGCACGTGGGCGATCTCCGGCGCGGAGACGAGCGCGCGCGCCGCTTCGGCCTCGCCGTGGACGATCTGCAGCAGCCCCTCCGGCAGTCCCGCGCGGACGAAGACGCGCGCGATCCGCTCGGCCGCCAGCGCCGCCAGCGGCGACGGATGCAGCACGACGCCGTTGCCGCCCATGAGCGCCACGGCGACGTCGCCGAGCGGCGTCGCGAACGGCTCCGCGCCGGGCGTGAGGACGGCCACGACGCCGAGTGGCTCGAACGTCAGGCGCGCGCGCTTGACTGGCTGTAGCGAGCGCGCCAAGCCGACCCGCTCGGGAGCGAGGATCCGCGGCCCTGCCTCGGCGAGCCACTGCAGCGTCTCTACGGCCGGCAGGAGCTCCATCGTCTGCACCTCGGCGATCGGGCGGCCCTGCTCGGCGACGATGACGCCGGCGAGCTCGTCCCACTCGTCGATGAGCGCCTGCGAGGCGCGTGTGAGGTAGCGGGCGCGATCGCTCAGGCGCAGTTGCGCCCACAGCCGCTGGACCTCGGCGGCCTCCTTCACCGCGGCCGGGACGGCGGCCGGCGCGGTGGCCGTCAGCGTCCCGAGGTGCGACCCGTCGATCGGGCTGACGGCCTCGATCTGCGCAGTGGCGGTGGGCATGGAACTGAGCTTATGCTTGCACCGTGCGAGGCATGCGCATCCCGCAAGCCATCGCCGCCCTCGCGGCTGCGGCCTTCGCCGCCGCGCCCGCCGGAGCGAGCGGAGCCGTCTTCGACGGGCGGATCGGCTTCACGAGCTTTCGCGCGGACCCGAACGCGAGCCTGCAGGTCGGCGGCGACATCTACAGCATGAACCCCGACGGCTCGGACGTCCGGCGCCTCACGACCAACCCGGAGCTCGATCGCCAGCCCGACTGGTCGCCCGGCGGGACGCAGATCGCATACACGATCCGCAAGCCCGGCGAGCGCGTGAACTTCGAGGTCGCGTGGATGACCGCGGACGGGCACGGCCACCGGCGGCTCACGACGACGCCCGCCGGCCAGGCCTCGAGCCAGGCCGCGTGGTTCCCGAACGGGCGCGGTCTGCTCTTCCGGCGCAGCGGGCCGGGGCGCACCGTCGCGAGCATCTGGCAGCTCAACCGGCTCGGGATGAACCCGCTCCTGCGCTTCCAGCCGCCGCACCCGCCGCTGTATCCCACGTTCTCGCCGGACATGAAGAGGATCTCGTTCGCGGCGATCCTGTCGCCGGCGGGCGACACCGACCGCGGAGTCTTCGTCGTCAACGCCGACGGCACCGGGCTGACGACGCTCTTCGACGTGCCCGGCGCCTACGACTCGGCGCCGGCGTGGTCGCCGGACGGGCGGACGATCGCGTTCGAGAGCAACGCCGACGTCGCGGGCGGCAACCCCGAACACGACATGGAGATCTGGACCATGGCGGCCGACGGCTCGGGCACGCGCCAGCTCACGCACAACGCACTGCACGACGAGGGCCCCGCGTGGTCGCCCGACGGCGGCAGGTTCCTCGCCTACACCAGCGGTGTCGACAACGAGCACGGCGACACCCACGTCATGACCGCGGCGGGCAAGCACCTGCGACAGCTCACGACGTTCCCCGGGCTCGACGAATCGCCGGACTGGCAGGCGATTCCGGCGCCGAAGACCGACCGGCGCTGCGGCGACGCCGTCCGCAGCGGAGCGGGCGCGCGTGACGTGCGCACGTCCGGGATCGCGACCTGCGACGGCATCATCGGGCTCGCGCGGCGCTGGTCGAGAGGCCAGCCGCGCGCGATCGACGGCTTCGCGGTGAAGTCGACCGGCTTCGGCGGGACGCGCCGGGTCGTGCTGACCCGCCGCAAGGGCGAGCGCCGCGAGCTCGTCGCGTTCCTGTTCCAGCCGCCCCCGCGCAAGCCGAGCTAGCGTCAAGGCCGCGCGGGTGGAGGAAGGCGCGGCGCGCGCAGCGGCCGGGGCGCGCCGGCGAGGACGGGCGCGGCCCGCGCCGGCAGCTAGCGGTCCAGGCCGCGCGCGGGGTCCAGGCCGCGCTTGCGGCGGATCTCCTCGTGGCGCTCGCGCAGCTTCGCCTCCTGCTCGTCGGGCTCATAGAAGCGCGTCCCGCTGACCTCCTCGGGCATGACGTCCTGGCCGGAGAGGTGGCCGGGGTGCGCGTGCGGGTCGTCGTAGTCCAGGCCCCGGCCGAGCTTCGCCGCGCCCGGATAGCCGCTCGAGCGCAGCGCCGCGGGCGGGGTCGCGGCGCCGTGGTCGCGGACGTGCGCGCGCGCCGCCCACAGCGCCTTCGCGGCCGCCTTGGACTTGGGGGCGAGCGCCAGGTAGATCGTGGCCTGCGAGAGCGCGAACTCGGCTTCGGGCATGCCGACGTGGTCGACCGCGGCCGCGGCGGCCGTCGCGACGACCAGCGCCTGCGGGTCGGCGTTGCCGATGTCCTCGGACGCGAAGATGATCATCCGCCGCGCGATGAAGCGCGGATCCTCGCCGGCTTCGAGCATCACCGCGAGGTAGTACAGCCCGGCGTCGGGATCCGACGCGCGGACGGCCTTGATCCACGCCGAGATCGTGTCGTAGTGCTGGTCGCCGTCCTTGTCGTAGCGCACGGCGTGGCGCTGCAGCGCGTCCTCGGCCGCGGCCAGCGTGACCGTGGCGTCAGTGACCGTCGCCGCCGCGAGCTCGAGCGCGGCGAGTGCGGTGCGCGCGTCGCCGCCGGCGCGGTCGGCGAGGAACGCCAGCGCCTCGTCGTCGGCCTTCGCGCCGTGCAGCTCGTCGCGGTCCAGCGCGCGCCGCAGCAGCAGCTCGACGTCGTCGGAGGTCAGCGCCTTCAGCTCGTAGACCTGCGAGCGCGACAGCAGCGCGCCGTTGACCTCGAAGTACGGGTTCTCGGTCGTCGCTCCGATGAGCGTCACGAGCCCCTCCTCGACCGCCGGCAGCAGCGTGTCCTGCTGAGCCTTGTTGAAGCGGTGGATCTCATCACATTCACTGCTCGCACCACCGTCGCGGCATAGGGATTCGCCTTCCTCGACGCATGATGAGCGTGGCGTACATGCACGTGACGGCCTCGGGCTGAGGACCGACGGCGTACTCCGGACGTCCGTCGCCCCTTGCCGAAGGGGCACTCCCGAAGACCCATCTTCGGGGTGCAGCGAGCTCTTGATGGACACCTGGCACGTACGTCGCGAGGCCGTGCCATACTCGGATGCACAACTCGTGCACAGCAATGTGTCCAACTGCTTGGAGTGCTTGTGAAAGGAGAGGGCAATGCCAGAGGGGGCGGCCTCATCAAGCTTTACGATGGAGGATCAAGAGCGGGTCCGTTTTCAGAACGATCCGCTCCAGACCGTGGTCTGGCAACTGCGGTTCCCGCCTAATTGGTCGATCGACGATCCAAGCTTTGCCGCGCGCTTCCAAGCCTCGATCGGGGAGGAGTACCCGCGTGCAGAGCCTCGAGGGACGCAGATCAGTCTCCCTCTCGTAGAGGGCGCGTCCGTAGGAGCGCCTGAGCCGGCTCCGTGGCAGTTCCGCGACCAAACCGGCCACTGGGTTGCCGCCGTCCGGCGTGACTTCCTCAGCCTTGAGACTACGAAGTACACCCGCTTCGAGGACTTCAAGAACCGCCTCGAACGACTGCTCGACGTCATGGAGCGCGAGCTGCCGCTACGTTTCGTCAGCCGGGTCGGGCTGCGCTATATCGATCGCATTCGGCACCCCAGCCTGACCAGCGCTGCCGACTCGTCGCGGTTCCTCAACCCCGCCCTTCTCGGGTTGATCGCTGGCGACCAGATCGCGCCCTACGTGCTTGACGCAATGCAACAGCTTCGCCTTTCGATCGACCAGGGCCAGCTGCAGATCCGGCACGGCTACTTGGGCTTGGAGTGGGACCCTCAGGGACCGTCGTACCTCATCGACATCGACGCTTCACATGAGGAGGACATGCCATGGGACCGTCAGTCTTGCCTGGGTATGACCGAGGACTTCAAGCGTCATTGCTGGAACTTCTTCCGCCAGAGCCTCACTGACGACCTGGTAACCCATCTCGACCCGAAGCCGCTCGATGACTAACGCCGTAGCGAACACCAGACCGAGAGCTGCCCCGGGGCTGCGAACAGAGGGGGTGCTCGCCGGCGGCTTCGAACCGCCTCGAGACATGACGCCGCTCATGGTCCTCGGGGGCGTCTCGCACGGCTTGACCCGCGACATCCCGATCTGGACGTCGACGGTGATGGAAATTCTGAGCAATCGCTGCTTCCGGCCGCGGGCGGCGACGGCGGCGATCAATGACCCTTGGTTTGCAGACTTGATTCTGATGGGCGCCGCCGGCGCCGTACTCGTTGCCGACGCCAAGACCAATCCACCGAGCTTCTTCGCGCTCGCCGAGCAGTTAATGCAGACCACATCGGCCACCGTGGATCAGATTGCCCGGCTGTCAGGAGCCACGCGTCGGACCTACTACAACTGGCGCAAACATGATCGCGCCCCAGACGACGCGCGACGGCGGATGGTGCGTGCGACCCAGTGGCTCAAGCGCGCGATCGATGAAGTCCCGCACCTCGAGTTGCGCGAGGAGGTCGATCCAGCGAGGGAAGGCTCGCTTGGGTACCTGCTGGCCGAAGGAGCGTCGGACACCGCGCTGGTGGAGCGCCTGAGTCAGCTGACGAGGCCGGCGGACCCGGTTCGGGTGCGCGTGGTTGAGAGTCTGGATCGCACGGACGAATTCGACGAAGACGAACTCCTTGGTCCTGGCGAGCTGGCGGCGATGGCTGCGGCGGCTCCACGACCGCGGCGGCAGCGCTCCACGAGAGTCGCGTTCGAGCCCGCCGAACTAACCGACTCACTGCGCGATGATCTCGGCTGACCAACCGTCTGCATACTATCGTCAGGCCGCTCGGCGGTCGCTGCGTCAAGGCGACATCGCGCTATGTGAGTTTTCGCAGCTGAGGCATCGGAATCGAGACAGGAAAGGCCCAGGCAGCGATGTCGCCACACCGTACTTGCCAAGCCATGGCGCGTCCGTCGACCTGGAAATCCCGCCGGAACAGTGGCCGTTTGCGGGAGAGCCGCCAGTCGTCCGGCTATGGCAAGGGTGGGTGATCGTGGTCACCCAGGGTTGCGCCCTCGACAACGCAGACGAGGACGACTCCCGGCTGGTCATTGCGCCTCTCGCGACGGAGGAACGTTGGCCCGAGGGGCCCTGGAAATCGCGCCACCTCCGGCAGGACGTCCTCCCTGACTACTTCTATCTGCCAGGGCTAGACGGTGAGGCCGCTGCGGGCTTCGGCCTCAAGGAGGAGTGGCCGGAGGCCGTCGTCGACTTGGGTTCGTTGGCTCTAACCAGCCGCGGCTTGGTCAAGCCGCGCCGATTGCTCTCGCTCTCGACCGAAGCCCTGCTCCCCTTCCAGGACAAGGTGTCTCGGTCTTTGACGACGCGCGGATACGCCAGCCACGAAACGCTCAATGGGCTCGCCGGGCGAACAATCGTGGACGTTGTGCAGTCCGATGCGTTTGTACAGGGGCCAACCAGGCTTTCCAAAGTGACGATCGCCGAGGACGAGAGCGGCGAGGACGACGAGATCACCTTGTTCATCGGGACCCGAGCCTAGGGCTCAGGTGCATCCGGCGGCTGTGCACACGCCTGGCGGAGGTCGCCACGGGGAAGGCCGGCTGGGCCGTAGCGCGGTAGCCGGGACTCCTGCCCGCCGCTATTGCTCGTTGCTGCCACGGCGCGATAGCCGCTCCGCGATCTCCGCTTCATTGCCGCGCGGAGAAGGCTCGTAGTAACGGACTCCGGCGAGGTGCTCGGGTAGGTAGTCCTGCTCGACCCATCCGCGAGGATCGTTGTGCGGATACACGTAGCCGACGCCGTGGCCGATGCGCTCGGCGCTCTTGTAGTGAGCGTCGCGCAAGTGCGGCGGCACCGGCCCGGCCGGCCTCGACCGCACGTCCTCCATCGCCTTGCTGATGGCCACCGTCGTGCGGTTCGACTTCGGGGCGGTGGCCAGATGCACGACGGCCTGGGCGAGATTGAGCTGCGCTTCGGGCAGGCCGACGTACTCCACGGCGTGGGCGGCCGCAGTCGCGATCAGCAAGCTCGTCGGGTCGGCCATCCCGATGTCCTCGCTCGCGAGGATGACGAGGCGGCGGGCAATAAAGCGGGGGTCTTCGCCGGCGACGATCATGCGTGCGAGCCAGTGCAGGCCAGCATCAGCGTCGCTGCCGCGGATGCTTTTGATGAACGCGCTGACAACGTCGTAGTGGTCGTCGCGGCCCCATGTGAGCGCCCGGGTCGTCCGAGCACGCTCGACGTCCTCGAGGGTGACGCGCCGGCGCTCGCCAGCCACAGCTACTGCAACCTCCAGCGTTGTGAGCAACGCGCGGCCGTCGCCGTCGACGGAGTCGACAAGGGCATCCTGGGCCGAGTCCTCGATTGTGGCGCCCTCGGCCTCCAGACCGCGGCGGAGCAGTGTCCGAAGAGCGTCGCGGTCGAGCGGTTCGAGGCGGAACAACGTCGAACGGCTGAGGAGCGGGCCGTTGATCTCGAAGAACGGGTTCTCGGTCGTGGCGCCTACCAGGGTGAGTACGCCGTCCTCGACGCTCGGCAGCAGCGCGTCCTGCTGCGACTTGCTGAACC
>JAWVGM010000067.1:0-4555 GCA_033855075.1 Solirubrobacteraceae bacterium
GGGCACAGCTCGACGCCGTCTGCGAGTCGACGCAGAAGGCGGTAGAGGTGCTCGCGTTGCTCGGGGCCGAGGGGGGCGAGGAGGTCATCCTCCGCGGCCGCGATGGCGCCTTCGGTACGGCGGAGCAGCCGCTCGCCGTCTCGGCTGAGCCGCAGCACGTAGCGCCGGCGGTCAACCTCATGGCGGGCGCGCTCGACGAGATCGCGATCCGCGAGCTCGGAGGCGATCGCGGCGAGGTTGCTGCGATCGATCCCGAGCGCATCGGCGAGCTCCGCCTGGCTTGCCTGACCGAGCACCTGGAGTTGTTTGAGAACGAGGAACTGCTGGGCGCCGAGGCCGAGGGGACGCATCGCGCGGCGGACTCGAGCAGTTGTATCCCGGCCGAGACCGGCCAGGAGGGTCGACATCGGCACCTGCTCGGGGGTTGTTGCGGCGCTCGCCATGCGGTCAGGGTACGCGGTGCTTGCAGTCGTTTACCACAGTGGTAAGATACCACCATGGTAGGTTACCCCGAAGCTTCAAAGGGAGCACTGAGCATCCGGATGACCGCGCGCGACATTGAGTTTGGCCTCGACACGTTCGCTTTCGTGACCGTCGACGAGTCCGGGCGGCCGATCGGCGGCGACCAGGTGATCCGCAACACCGTCGAGGAGGCCGTCCTCGCCGAGTCCGTCGGGATCGACTCCTTCAACATCGGCGAGCACTATCGCCCCGACATGATGGATTCGGCCAATCATGTGATCCTCGCGGCGATCGCCAGCCGAACAGAACGGATCCGGCTCGGAACCGCGGTGACGGTCCTGAGCACACAGGACCCGGTCCGGCTCTACACCGACTTCGCCACGCTCGACGCGGTGTCCAACGGCCGCGCGCAGCTGATCGTCGGCCGCGGCTCTCTGACGGAGTCCTTCCCGCTCTTCGGGTTCGACCTCACCGACTACGAGGCGCTCTTCGAGGAGAAGCTCGACCTGCTCACGCGGCTGCTGCGCGAGCAGCCCGTCACGTGGGCGGGCACCTTCCGCTCGGCCCTGACCGACCAGGTCCTGAGTCCGCCGATCCCGGAGGGAAACATCCCGGCGTGGGTGGGCGTCGGCGGCAGCCCACAGTCGGTCATCCGGGCCGCCCGCTTCGGCCTGCCGCTGATGCTCGCGATCATCGGCGGCAACCCCAATCGCTTCGCACCGTACGTCGAGCTCTACAAGCGTGCGCTCGAGGAGCACGGACAGCCGGCGCTGCCGGTCGGCGTTCACTCGCTCGGGTTCGTCGCGCCGACGGACGAGGAGGCGATGGACCTCCAGTGGCCGTACTACAAGCAGCAGTTCGAGTCGGCGGCGCGCGAGCGTGGCTGGCGCGCCCCGACATACGAGCAGTTCCTTGCCGAGGTCGATCACGGCTCGATGTACGTCGGATCGCCGCAGACCGTCGCGAACCGGATCGCGGCCGTCATCCGGACGCTCGGGCTGAGCAGGTTCGATCTCGCCTACGCCGTCGGACGAATTCCACACGAGCAGCGGATGGCGACGATCGAGCTCTACGGCCGCGAGGTCATCCCGCGCGTGCGCGAGCTGCTCGCCACGGCGGCCCAGGACCGCGGCGCCGTGGCCATCGAGCCAGAGGACAGGAGCTGACGATGATCGCGACCGTGAGCCCGAGAGGCGGCGACGGGCCGGCGGCGGCGACGACGGACGAAGTCCTGGATCTGCGCCTCGGCATCGTCGGAGCGGGCAAGCTCGGCACGACGATCGCACGCCGCGCGATCGCGGCCGGGTACGACGTCGCCATGTCGGGATCGGGACCTGTCGATGACATAGCGCTCACGGTTGAAGTGCTCGCCCCAGGCGCCCGCGCCGTCACCACCGAAGCGGTCCCGGGCCAGGCGGACATCATCGTCCTGGCCGTCCCCACGCACCGCTTTCGCGAACTCCCGCGCGACATCTTCGCCGGCAAGATCCTTATCGACGCCACGAACTACTGGCCGCCCATCGACGGCGACGATCCGCAGCTGGCTGGCGCAGCGACCGGCACCAGCCTGGTCGTACAAGCGCACTTCCCCTCCGCCCGCGTGGTCAAGAGCCTCAACCAGCTCGGCTATCACGAGCTCGACGAGAACCCGCGCCCGAAAGGCGCGCCGGAGCGCGTCGCCATCGGGGCGGCGGGCGAAGACCGCGCGGCGGTCGGCGCCGTCATGCGCCTCATCGACCGCCTCGGGTTCGACGCCGTCGACGCCGGGCCACTCGAGAACGGCGAACTCATCTCCCAGCGCCAGCCATGACGTCCCCAACTGCTAGCCAGGTGATCGTGGGTCGCTGAGTCATGGCCTGGCGCGCGGTGGCAGTGCTGGCTGTCAGCGCGCGGGCGTGGGGTGCTGCGAGCTTGCGGACGGATCGTCGCGTGGACGCCGACCGCGGGTCTCGGGGGCATCGTGGCGCAGGATCGCGGCGCCGGCCGCGCAGGCGGCGATCGCGATCAGGGCGGCGCAGAAGATCGCTGACGCTTGTCGTTGATCGATCGCGTGCGTTGGGAGGCCGAGCGCGATCACGGCTGCCGGCACACCGAGCTGGGCTGTGGCCAGCAGTCCGATCGCCGGTCGCGCGCGGATCGCACGACTCGCGACGACATGCACGACGATCGTCAGCGCGCCCAGCAGGAAGGCGAGCTCAATGGCTTGCGCGCTGTGGATGAGCGCCCGCAAATCCAGCCGGGCGCCGAGGAGCACGAAGAACACCGGGATGAAGAACCCCTGCCCCAACCCGAGGATCTCGTGCGTCAGGCGCGTGGGGCCGCCGAGCGCTCCGACGACCAGTCCGACGCCGAACCCGGCGACCAGCAAGCTGGCGCCGACCTGCACCGCGATGTACGACAGGCCTAGCAGCGCCGTGACCGCCAAGCGCAGATCCAGCGCCCAGCCGCGTTTCTTGCCCTCATGTCGGATCTGATGGACCAGCGGCACGCGACGCAATCCGTAGGTGACGGCGACCAGCGCGGCGACGCACGCCGCCACGATCAACGCGCCGAGGGCGGCGTGCGCGGCACGGCTCGGTGTCAGCACGAGGGGGATCGCGAGGGTCGCCGCGATATCCGAGATCGTGATCCATGCCATCGCGGCCAGAACGGCGGACCCCTCCAGGCGGTCCTCCTGGATGACGGGGAGCGCCACGGCGGCGGACGAGGAGACGATCACGACGGCATACACGAGCGCCGGGCCCGAGCCGATCAGATGACACAACAGGCCCGCAGCCAATGACAGCGGCACCGCAACCAGCGCCGCGAGCGCACCGCGCCCCAGCGCCGCGCGCAGGCGGCGATCGCGCAGCGGGACGCGCATACCCACCGTGAACATCAGCGTCGCAAAGCCGATGTCGTACAGCAGCATCAGAGGCGCGTCGGTGGGATGCACCACGTCAAGCCACGTGCGTCCGAGCACGACGCCCGCCAGCAGCTGGCCGACCACTGCCGGCAGCGCCCCGCGCGAGATCAGCGACAGCGCCGGACCCAGCAGCGCGACCGCACAGATCAACGCAAGGATGCCGAGATCCATGACACAGCCTAATCCGGCGCGGCAGCGCGAACGTCTTCGCACGCGCGCCGGTGACGGGCTATGGCGTGGGACTACGCTAGACGCGTGATGCAGGACGCCTTCAAGGGATTCTTGCGGCTGAGGATGATGGGGCTCCTCGTCCTGCTGCTCGTCGTCGCGGTCGTGCTGGGGATCTCGTCCCTGTCTCGCGGCTCGACTGTCGTTGGCGTCGCCATCATTGCTGGCGTCGCTGTCATCGTCGCCGCTGCGGGATCGCTCGCGGCGCGTCGCGCGAGCCAGCGACCTCGCTAACGGCCACGCGGTCGTTGCCGCCGGAGGGGTAGATCGAGTGATCGCCGCCGCCGGCGAGGATGAATTCAGCCCACCGATCGGCACGCCGCCATCGACGGGCCATGCCAACCAGTTCGGCGAATGACGTCAGGACGACCGGTTGGAGCAGATCGCTTGCTCGAGATGGGCGCGCTCGACGGCGCGCGCGGTCCGGCGACGAGGCGGTGCCGGTCGGCGGACCGGGTCTTCACAGGCTGTTCTCAGGGTCATCACGCAGAGGACTGAGGCGCTCGGCGCATCGTGGAATCAACCACCGACCCAACGACCCCAAGGGATGGACCGCCATGACCCTCAAGCACAGGATTTTGATCAGGCGCAAGCTGACCGCGTCCTTCGCTGCCGGCACCGCGGCAATCGCGGTCGCGGCCGGCGGCTACGCGTTCGTCGACTCGAGTTCGAGCAGTACCGCGACCGCAGCAACGGCAACGGCAACCGCCGCGAAGGTCATCCCGTTCCAGCGCGGGCAACCGAGCCCGGCCACGCAGGTCGGTCAGGTCCCGGCGAGCTTCAGTGCCGGGACGGGCACGATCATCACCGGAACAGCAGCGAGCAAGGCCAACGCCGCCGCGGTGGCCGCCTACCCGGGCGGCACCGTCAACCGCGTGGTGCGGCTGAGCGACGGCGAGTACAACGTCCACATCATCGGCGTCAACTGGCCGCACCACGTCTTCGTCAACCAGAACTTCA
>JAWVGM010000068.1:0-8706 GCA_033855075.1 Solirubrobacteraceae bacterium
GCCGTCGCGCACGAGATCGAACGCGCGGGCGTCGACCGCGACCCCGTTGCTCGCGGCGTTGTCGCGCGTCGCCTGCACGGACTCGCGCTCGTGGTCGAGCCCCGCCACCGGGTCCCACCCGAGCTTGCAGGCGGCGATCGCGAGCACGCCCGCGCCGCAGCCGACGTCCATGAACGCGCCGCCGGGCTCGAGCTCCAGCATGAGCTCGAGGCACATCCGTGTCGTGGGGTGCGCGCCCGTCCCGAACGCCTGCGCCGGGTCGATGACGACGTCGACGAGCCCCGCCGGCGCCGGCGGCTCCCACGGCGGGCGCACGTGCAGACGGCCGCCGACGGTCACCGGTCGGTGGAAGGAGCGCCAGCGCTCGTGCCAGTCGTCGGCGATCTCCGTCGTCGTGACGCGCACGAGCGCGTCGCCGGCGGCGGCGCGCAGCTCGGGCAGCGCGGGCAGCTCGCCCGGCGCCCCGTAGACGGCGTACTCGATCGTGTCGCCGTGATCGACCTCCTCGACGCCCGACGGCGCGAGCGCGAGCAGCTCGGCGAGCGCGATCTCCGCGTCGGCCCGGGCGACGTGCAGCGCCAGGCGGATCATGGACGGGCGCGGTCCACTACACGCGCAACATGCGCTTGAGCTTGCCGAGCATCGACTCGTCCGAGCGCGTGTTCTCGTCGGTCATCGTGCCGGCGAGCTTCGTCAGCAGGGCCTTCTGCTCCTCGGAGAGGTGACGCGGGATGAGGACGTTGACGACGACGCGCAGGTCGCCACGGCGGCCCGGCCGGCGCAGCACCGGCATGCCGCGCCCCTTCATCGGGATCGTCTCGCCCGGCTGCGTGCCTGGCCGCACGTGGACGTGGTCGGGGCCCTCCAGCGTCGGCACCTCGAGCTTGGAGCCGAGCGCGGCGACCGGCGCGGGCACGTCGAGGACCGTCATGAGGTCGTCGCCGTCGCGGATGAACCGCTCGTGCGGGCGGACCGTCACGTGGACGTAGAGGTCGCCGGAGTGCGCGCCGGCCTCGCCGGCGTGGCCGCGGCCGGTGATGCGGATCCGCTGGCCGTCCATGATCCCGGCCGGGACGTCGACCTTCACGGCGTGCGTGATCATCTCGCGGGCGCGCCCGTCGCAGCGCGTGCACGCCCTCTCGGCGGTCTTGCCCGAGCCGCCGCAGACGTCGCACTGGACGGTCCGCGCGACCTGCCCGAAGGGCGTGCGGCTGACGGCCTGCAGGAGGCCCTGGCCGCCGCAGCGCTCGCACGTGCGGATCGGGGTGCCGGGCTCGGCGCCGTTGCCCTTGCAGCGCTCGCAGCGGTCGACGACCTCGAAGGAGACCTCGACCGGCGCGCCCGCGGCGGCATTCTCCAGGTCGATCTCGACCGCGACCTCGGCGTCGCCACCGCCGCGCGCCCCGCCCCGCCCGAAGCCCGCGCCGCCGAAGAAGGCCTCGAAGAGATCGGAGATCGAGCCGAAGCTGTCGAAGTTCGGGCTCTGCCCGCCGCGCTTCAGGCCGTCGTGGCCGTAGCGGTCGTAGACCTGGCGGCGCTCGGGGTCGGAGAGGATCTCGTAGGCCTCGGCGGCCTCCTTGAACTTCTCCTCGGCCTGGGGATCGTGGTTGTTGACGTCCGGGTGCAACTCGCGCGCAAGCCCGCGGAACGCCTTCTTGATCTGGCCCTCGTCGGCATCGCGGCCGACGCCGAGGACTTCGTATGCATCGCGTGGCAAGGTCGGTCTATTCGTCGTAGATGTCTTCGATGAAGCGCGAGAGCTGGTGGGCGGCCTCGCGGACGGCGCCGATCGTCGCGCCATAGTCCATCGCGACCGGCCCGATCAGCGACACGGTCCCGAGTGCACGGCGCGGCAGGCCGTAGCCGGCGGTGACCATCGCGAGCGAGCGCAGCGCCGGCGACTCGTTCTCGGCGCCGATGCGCACCAGGACGTCGCGCTGATCCAGGGCGGTGCGCAGCATCGCCAGGAGCGCGACCCGCCCCTCGAGCAGCTGCATGAGCGCGTTGATCTGGGTGAGGTCCTGAAAGCGGTGCTCGGAGAGCAGCCGCGCCGCGCCGTCGACGTAGAGCGAGTCCTCGGCGGTCTCGGCCAGCTCGGTGAACGCGGGCGCCAGGCGTTCGATGAAGCCGCGCTCGGTCGCCGGCAGGGAGGGATCGACGAGCTTGGCGTGCAGCATCCGCGCCCCGAGGCCCATTCCGACGAGCGCCTCGTTGAGGAACTCCGAGGCCCAGCCCAGGAGCCCGCTGTCGACCGGCTCGTCGAACGCCAGGACGCGCTTGGACACGCCGCCGGTCGACGTGATGATCACGACCATCATGATCTGCGGCTGCAGCCGCAGGACCTCGACGTGGCGGATCGTCGCGGTCTCCAGCGGCGGCGCCGACACGATCGCGAGCAGGTTCGTGACCTGTGACAGCGTCTCGGTCGTGACCCGCATCGCCTCGTCGACCTCGCGGCGGGTGAGCACAAGCTCGAGCGAGCTCCCGGTGTGCGTCGCCGGCATCAGGCGGTCGACGAAGTAGCGGTACCCGGAGTCGGTCGGCACGCGGCCGGCGGACGTGTGCGGGTGGGCGAGCAGGCCATGCTCCTCGAGCTGGGCGAGCTCGTGGCGCACGGTTGACGGGCCGGCCCGGAGCTCGGGGTCGAGGGCGAGCGTGCGCGACGCCACGGGCAGAATGGTCGCCTGGTAGGCGAGCACGACCTTCTGAAGGATCAGCTCCTGGCGTGGGGTGAGCACGCATTCGATTGTACGAGGGGCGCCCGCGGTCCCCGGATCGCCGCGTCATGCGACGCTGCGCCGCGTGACCCACGCGCTGACCCGCCAGTACGCCAAGCTCTGTGAGATCGAGGACTTCGCGGACGCGAGGATCGTCGGCCGAATCGCGGAGATCCTCCCCGAGCGCGACCCGCTCGCGCACATCGAGCGCAAGGCCTGGGAGTTCGCGATGCTCACGCTCGTCCTCGAGGATCTCGGCCGGCTCGGCCGCGACACGACCGCGCTCGCCGTCGGCGCAGGGACCGAGCGGATCGCCTTCTGGCTCGCGAACCGAGTCGGGAAGGTCGTGGCGACCGATATCTACGGGGCTTCGGACTTCGGCCGGCAGGAGGCCCCGGCGTCGATGCTGGCCGACCCCGCCGCGCACGCGCCGTACCCGTACGACGCGGACTCACTCGACGTGCGCTTCATGGACGCGCGGGAGCTTCAGTTCGAGGACGCGAGCTTTGACGTCGTCTACTCGCTGTCCTCGATCGAGCACTTCGGCAGCCCGCGCGACAAGGCTCAGGCGGCCGGCGAGCTCGGTCGCGTCCTGCGGCCGGGCGGACATGCCGTCGTCATCACGGAGTGCTTCGTGCGCCGGCACCCGCTGAACGCGGCGCCCGTCGACTTCGCGATCCGCCTCGCCACCGCCGGCCGCAAGCGCCGCGTCGCGACGCCGCGGCGCCGGGGCTACCTCGACGAGCCGTTCACCGCGGCGGAGCTTCAGCGGCTGATCGTCGCCCCGTCGGGACTCGAGCTCATGCAGCCGCTCGATCTCGGCGTGTCGGCGCAGACGTGGACGAACCTCACGCGCCAGGTCGAGGGCCGCGTCGCCGAGTCCCGGGCGGGGACGTTCTACCCCCACATCCTCCTGCAGGTCGACCGCTCGGTCTTCACGTCGGTGTGCCTGCCGCTGCGCAAGCCCGGCGGCTGATTCAGCCCGCGACGTCGCGCCGCAGGAACGCGGTGAGCGCCCACGCGATCGCCGGAACCGCGTAGCACGCCGACACCCACGCCGCGTGGCCGATCGGCGCCCAGTCAGTCGGCTCGCGCAGCAGGCCCTGCCAGGCGTCGAACTGCTGGGAGAGCAGGTACGGGTGCATGAACTTCAGGCCCGAGATGGCCGCCAGCAGCTGCATCATGAACGAGAGGATCAGCGTCCCGACGACCGCCGCCGCCGAGTTGTGCGTCACCGTCGAGAGCAGGAACGCGATCGACGCGATCCCGATCATCGGGATGAAATAGGCGAGCGACGCGGCGCCGATGAGGAGGATCCCGCGGCCCGGCTGGATCTGGGTCCCCGACAGCGACGTGAGCGGATCGAAGCCCCAGATGAGGCCGCCGAGCACGAGTCCCACGCCGACGAACACGGCGAGCGCGGCGAACGCGTAGCTCAGCGCGGCGAGCAGCTTGGCGGCGAAGATCTGCCAGCGCTCGGTGGAGCGGGTGAGGATCGTCTTCAGCGTGCCGTGGTTGTCCTCGGAGGCCACGATGTCGCCGGCGACGAGCGAGGTGATGAGCGGAAACAGCCAGAAGGAGCTGAAGAGCAGCCCGACGAGCGGCGTCGCGAGGCCGGTCTCGCGCACGTACCGGCCGAACGCCACGTCCTCTGGCCCGCCGCTGCTCGAGAGCAGGGCGACGACGAAGATGATCGGCACGAGCGCCGCGGCGCCGAGGCCGAGGTACGTGCGCTTCTGCGAGCGCAGCTTGCGCAGCTCCCAGCGGTAGACGGTGGCCACGCCGGGGCGCCGGCCGGAGCGGCGGGCGATGCGCGGGGCCGCGACGGCGCTCATAGGACAACCTCCTCGGGCGTCTCGGCGGGCGCATCGGCGGAGCCCGCGGGTCCCGCCTCCTCGGTCATGCGGAAGAAGAGCTCCTCGAGCGTGGCCGTGCGCGGCACGAGCGCGGCGATGCCGACGCCGGCCTCGCCGAGCGCGATCGACAGCGTGGTCACCGCGCGCTCGCCGGCGGCGAACGTCAGGCCGCGCGCGTCCAGTGCCATGTCGTCGATCCCACGCTGGGCGGCGACGATCTCCGCCGCCCGCCCGTCGTCGGTCGTGCGCAGCTCGTAACGACCCGCGGTCGTGGCGATGAGCTCGTCCAGCGCGCCCTCGTAGCGCACCCGGCCGGTGCTGATGATCACGACGCGGTCGCAGAGCTCCTCGACCTCGGCCATGAGGTGCGAGGACAGCAGCACGGTCATCCCCTGGTCGGCGAGCCGGCGGATGAGGATGCGCATGTCGCGCATGCCGCCCGGATCCAGGCCGGTCGCGGGCTCGTCGAGGATGAGCAGCCGCGGGTCGCGCAGCAGCGCACCGGCGAGCCCGAGACGCTGGCGCATCCCGTGCGAGTAGCCGCCGACCTTGTCGCGCGCGCGGTCAGCGAGCTCGACGATGTCGAGCGCCTCGTCGATGCGCCCCGCGGCGTCGCCGCCGTCCAGCGCGGCCACGAGCTCGAGGTTCTTGGCGCCCGTGAGGTACGGGTAGAAGCGCGGCGCCTCGACGAAGCCGGCGACGCCATCCAGCGCGCCGACGCCGTCGACGAGCGGGTCGCGCCCGAACAGCTTCACCGACCCCGCGTCCGGCCGGATCAGCCCGAGCATCATGCGCAGCGTCGTCGTCTTGCCCGCGCCGTTGGGGCCCAGGTAGCCGTACACGTCACCCGGCATCACGGTCAGGTCGACATCGTCGACCGCCGTGATGCGGCCGTAGCGCTTGACGAGCCCGCGCGCCTGGACGGCGGGGTCGGCCGCGCCGACGATCGGCATGCTCTACAGACCCCGCGCGGCGTTCTCGGCGGCGGCCGGGGGCACCGAGCCGGCGACGATGTACTCGACCCCGTTGTGCTCGAACAGCACGACCGTCCCGAGGGCGGTGGCGAGCTCCGAGCCGGTGCCGCCGTCGATGTTGATCGACGGGAGGTTCGCGCCCAGCGACCCGGCCTTGTCCTTGCCCTTGCCCGCCGAGGCCTTGTGCTCCAGGACGCCGATCGCGCCGAAGCCCTGGCCGTAGGTGACGAGCGCGGCCTGCTCGCCGTCGACGCTCACGAGGCGCACCTCCTGGCGGGGCAGGCCGGCCAGCCTGTCCGGTGCCGAGAGCGTGAAGTCGAGCGCGCTCTGCACGGCGGCGGGGCCCTGGACCTTGGCGGCCTTCGCGCCGCGCTTCGCCGCGCGGCCGTGCGACCGGGCGGCGCGCGTGACGTCCTTCGGGCTCAGGTCGACGACCTTCGCGCCCTTCGGCGGGGACACGCTGACGTCGGAGGCGGGCACGGCGTCGTAGGAGACATCGGTGGCCTTGAGCTCGAGCACCGGGTCGGACTGGCCCTGGGCATAGACCGCCGCGCGCAACGGGGCGCCGCGGACCGCATCCCAGGCGACCTTGGCCGCGCCGAGCAGGCCGCCGTCGTCCTTGGGCGAGATCTTCACCGTGTAGGTCGGCTGGCCGGCCGTGGAGGTCGGCTCGGCGCCCGAGAGCGTCCAGGTCTTGGCGAGCCGGTCAAGCGCCTTCTGGACCTTGTCGAGCGTCAGCTTCTCGTTGTGATCGGCGGGCGCGGCGGGGTCCGTGGTGTCCGCGGGCAGCTGCGCGCGGTAGACGGTGTTCGACGACGCGTCGTAGACGGTCACGGTGCTGCCGTCGGAGACGATCTGTGCGTCGCCGCCGTCGGACTGCAGCTCGAGGCGGAAGTCGCCGTTGTTGCGCACCCAGAGACGCCCGTCGGCGCCGGAGGCCAGCGGCGACGCCGCGCCACCGGGCAGGGAGCCCGAGGGAAGCAGCTTGTTCGTGAAGTGGATCGTCGCGCTCAGGCCGTCCGGCTCGGGCGCGTTGAACGCGTCGAGGACCGCGTTGGCCAGCGCCTTGGGCGCAGGCGTCGGGCCTGCGCCCGTGAGCGCGCCCTGCGCGATGCTGGCCATGAGCGCGAGCGCGGCGACGGCGGCGACGATCACGGTGAGGCGGCGGGTGGATGCGGTGCGCAGTGCTCTCATGGGGCAATTCCTTCGTCGGCGGACAGCGTTGCCGGCGAAGTTCTACGCGGGGACTCTGAGAGTTCTCTGATAGCCGGCAGCTCGATCGTGAAACGCGGCCCGTCGGCGCGCACCGAGCCGCCGTGGCGCTCCGCGATCGCGCGCACGATCGCGAGGCCGAGCCCCGATCCGCCGCTGCGCGCGACCGGGCCGCGCCAGAAGCGCTCGAAGGCGTGCTCGGCCTCGTCGGGGCTCAGGCCGCGGCCCTCGTCGGCGACGGTGACCCGCGCGCGCCCGGCGTCGAGGCCGACCGTGACCGTGATCCGGCCTCCGTCCGGGCCGTGCGCGCGGGCGTTGGCGACGAGGTTCGAGATCGCGCGCTCGAGCGCCACCGGCTCGGCGCGGACGGTCGCGTCCTCGGCGCCGGGTTCGACGACCACGCCGGCGCCGTCGCCGGCCGCGGAGACGACCGCGCGGACGAGGTCGGCGAGGCGCACCTCCTCCCCGCGCGCGGGCGCAGCGGCGTCCTCGCGCGCGAGCGCGAGGAGGTCGTCGAGCAGCGTCGCGAGGCGTGCCGCGTCGGACTCGATGTCGGCCAGGACCCCGGGATCCGCGCCGTGGCGCGCGACGAACGCGGCGTTGCCCCGGAGCGCGGTCAGCGGCGTGCGCAGCTCATGCGAGGCGTCGGCGACGAAGCGCTGCTCGGCCTCGCGCGCACGCTCGAGCGACGCGAGCATCGCGTTGAGCGTCGCCGCGAGATCGCCGACCTCGTCGCGCATCGCGGGCACCGGCAGGCGTTCGGCCGCGTCACCGGTGCGTTCGATCTCCCGCGCGCCGGACGACAGCCGGGCGAGCGGCCGCAGCGCGCGGCGGGTCAGCAGCGTCGCCGTCAGCGCAGCGAGGGCGGCGGCCGCGAGCGCGCACAGCAGCACGAGCCGCCGGGCGCGGTCGAGCGTGTCCTCGATGTCCGAGGTCGTACCGGCCACGACGACCGCGCCGCCGGCCGCCGATCCGCCGCCCAGCTCGCCGAGCGGCGCGGCGTAGAGGCGGATCGGGTCGGTCCCAAGCTCGGCGTCGCCGTAGGCGGGGTGTCGGTCGCGCAGCGCGGACCGGACCGGCGCGCCCTCGGGGAGCAGCCGGCCGCCCAGGCCCCCCGAGCGCGCGACGATCCGCCCGCGGCGGTCGACGACCTGCACGAACAGCGCGCCGCCGGTGAGCCGTCCCTCGAGCGACCCGGGCTCGGTCAGCAGCGCGGGCGTCGCCGAGGCGAGCCGCGCGACCTCGACCGCGCGGCCGCGCAGCGAGCTGTCGAGCTCGTCGGTGAGCTGGCGGTGAAGCAGCGCGGGGACCGCGATCGCGAGGGCGACGACGGCGACGACGATGGCGATGACCGCCGCCGCGGCGACGCGGGCGCGAAGGCTGACCCGCGTCACGTGTCCAGCCGGAAGCCGACTCCCCGGACCGTGTGGATCAGCGCCGGATCGCCGAGCTTGCGGCGCAGGTAGGCCACGTAGCGATCGACGACGTTGGTGCCGGACTCCCCATCTGCGCCCCAGACCTCCTCGAGCGCGAGCTCGCGGCTCACGACGCCGCGCGCGTTGCGCAGCAGCACCTCGAGCAGTTCGGCCTCGCGCCGTGTCAGTCCGAGCTCGCGCCCGCCGCGACGCGCGGTCGCGCTCTCGAGGTCCAGGGTCAGGTCGGCGAACGCGAGCTGATCGCCGCCCGGCTGGTTGCGCCGCAGGAGCGCTCGCACGCGCGCGGTCAGCTCGTCGACGTCGAAGGGCTTGACGAGGTAATCGTCGGCGCCGGCATCCAGGCCGGCGACGCGCTCGGCGATCGCGTCACGCGCGGTGAGCAGCAGGATCGGCACCGGAAGGCCCTTCGCGCGCAGCCGCCGCGTGACCGAGAGCCCATCCATCCCGGGCATCGCGACGTCGAGCACGATCAGGTCGGGCAACGAGCGCTCGACCTCCGCCAGCGCGGCGG
>JAWVGM010000069.1:0-20763 GCA_033855075.1 Solirubrobacteraceae bacterium
ATCACTTGGCGGTGAAGAAGCGACGATGAGCCGCACCCCGGACGGCCCCGACACTCTCGGGGCCTCCGGTGCTTAAGAGCTCCCCCTCTCGACAGAAAACTGTCGGGGGAACATGGAGTCAGTTCAGCTTAGACGGCGGACAGCCTCGCCCTGGCCTTCGCCTTGGCTTTCGCCTTGGCTTTCGCCTTCGCTTTCGCTTTCGCCCTCGCCGCGGCCTTCGCCTTGGCGCTCTTGCGCTTCGTTGTACACGCGGACGTCTTCGACTTCTTGGCTTTGGCCTTGGCTTTGGCCTTGGTCGTCTTCGACTTCTTGGACTTGCTCTTCTGCGACTTCTTGGACTGCGTCGCCTTGCACGGCTTGGACGTCGTCGACGGCTGCGCGAACGCCGCCTGCATGCCGGCGAAGTACGCCCCGGCGATCGGGCCGAGCGAGCCGTCGAGGTTCGTGATCTGCCACATCGGGTCCCCGGTCCAGACGTAGGGCAGCAGACGCGTCACGTTGAGCCCCGCGCTGGGGAGCTTTGCGGCCAGCCCGCCGAGCCATGCCGTGCGCTGCGCCGTCGTGAACCCGGTGTGCCAGCCGACCTCGGAGACCTCGATCGGCACGAGGCCGAGCCTGTGGGCGTTCAGCGTCGCCCGTGCGCGCCGGAGGGAGGCGAGGATCTCGTCGAGTGACCCGACGTACGGGTGCCAGCCGACCGCGTCGATCTGGTTGAGCGCGCCCGGGGCGCTGTCCAGCATCGCCTCGAGATACGCGTTGCCGTTGACGACCCCGGAGTCGAGCAGCCCCCCGGTGGCCACCCGCGCTGCGGGATCGACCGACTTGATCGCCGCTCGCGCGGCGAGATACAGGCTCATGTACCGGGCGGGTGTCGCCTCGGCGCCGTGCCAGAAGGTCGTGTTGGACGGCTCGTTCCAGATGCCGTAGACGGTGACCGGCAGATTCGGAAGCTCGGGGTGCTGCGCCCAGAAGGCGCCGCCCGAGCCATACCGGTGCGCGAACGCGGCGACGTACGCGGCGTACTGCGCGTTGCCGGCGGGAGGACTGAACAGATCGCCTGCCGTCGATGCGTTCCACGGCGTCGAGTAGCCGAGCATCGGATACCAGCGCAGGCCGTGGCTGGCGAGGTCGGCGACGAGCGAGTCGTAGGTCGACCACAGGTACGTGTGCTGGCCGGCACTGGGTGGGTTGGGCTCGATGTGGTTCCACGGGGCGTCGACACGCGCGTAGGACAGCCCGCCCTGATGCATGGTGGCGAGCGCCGCGGATCGCTGCGGCGTGTCGTTGACGAGCGTGCCGCCCAAGTTCACCCCGAAGAAGTCGGCGGGCACCGTGGCCGCTCGCGCGCTGGCACCGAGGCCCGCAAGCAACGCGACCGCCAGGCAGATGGCAAGGCTGAGTGCGCGCACGCAGACGCGGCCGCTGCTGACGGACATGGAGAGCTCCTTGCGACCCGCATGGACGGGTCGATGTCGGGGAGAGCGGCAGCCGTGCGGCCCCGCACTCCCCGACTCGTCAGCGACCTACACCCGCGGGAGCCGGCGTGGGATTCCCGTCGCCGGCGCAAGCAATTGGGCGTTTCTCGGCGGGAGTGGGAGCTATGCGCGCTCCGGCGCGCAGAACCGCGGCCAGGATCAACAAGGCCGCCCTACAACTGGGGGATGGCCCACGGGCATCGCGGGCCGAAACAAGAGGCATGAGCGCGACAGCACAGACGCCGCGAGGTGTCCTGAGCAGGACGTTCTCACCGGTACGGGTCCTCGCCCGCCGCTACCTGCCCCATGGGCGCACGCTGCCGCCCGGCGAGTGGCAGCGCCGCCACAACGGCATCCTGCTGCTGTTGTGGGCCCTCGCCGTCATGGTTCCGCTCTACGGCATCGTCAGAGGCCACGCGGCGAGCCACGACGCCGCTGGCGGCCTCGGCCTGTTCACCACCGCGCTGCTCGCCACCAGGCTTCGCCACCGCTCGGCGCTGTCATCGGCGCTCGCGTCCTTCGGCCTGTGCTCGGCGTGCGCGCTCGCAGTGCACCTGGCGAACGGCGCCATCGAGGCGCACTTCATGTTCTTCGTGATGATCATCGTCGTCTCGCTCTACGAGGACTGGCGACCGTTTCTCATCTTCGTCGCGTTCGTCGTCGCGCACCACGGCATCACGGGGGTGCTCGAGCACGGCTCGGTCTACGACCATTCCGGAAATCCCTGGATCCTCGCGCTCATACACGGCGGGTTCGTGCTCGCCGCGGGCGTCGCCTCGGTCGTGCACTGGCGCATGAACGAGACGGTCCGCGCCGAGCTGGAGCGAGCGAGCAGCCGGGCCGGCGAGAGCGAGGCCCGCTTTCGCAGCGCCTTCGAGGACGGGCCCGTCGGCATGGCGCTCGTCGGCGCGACGGGCGGCGAGCGCGGCAAGCTGCTGCAGGTCAACCGCACGCTGTGCGAGCGCTTCGCGTTCAGTGCCTCCGAACTCGTCGGGACCACCCTGAGTCGGCTGATGGACCCGGTCGCATTGGAGCGCGTATTCGTCTACATCGACGCCCTGGTTGACGGCCACCTCGTTGTCGCTCACGACGAGCTGACGCTCGTGCACCGTGACGGCTACAGCTTCGAGGGGCGCATCAGCATGTCGCTCGTCGGCGGACCGGACGGCTCCCCGTGCGACGTCATCGTGCAGATCGAGGACGTCACGGAGCGCAATCGCCTCAAGCGCGAGCTACAGGACCTCGCCGATCACGACCCGCTCACGGGCATGCTCAACCGCCGGCGCTTCAACGAGGAGCTCTCACAGCAGATCGCGTACGGCCGCCGGTACGGCGTCGGCGGTGCCGTGCTGCTGCTCGACCTGGACAACTTCAAGGAGATCAACGACACGCTGGGCCACGAGGCCGGTGATGCGGTGCTCGTGGCGGTCGCCGGGGCGCTCACCGAGCGGGTGCGTTCTACCGACACGGTCGCGCGGCTCGGCGGCGACGAGTTCGCCATGCTGATCCCCGAGGCGACGATCGAGCAGGTCACCGTCGTCGCGCGCGAGACCGTCGAGCGCGTGGCCGCGCGAGCGATCGCCGGCTCCGGCCGGGCGGCGCGACGCACGACCGCCAGCATCGGAGTCGTCGTGTACTCGTCGGCTGACGGGGTCACGGGCGACCAACTCATCAACGACGCCGACCTCGCCATGTACGAGGCGAAGGACAGCGGCGGCAACCGCTTCACGGTCTACTCCGCCGATCCCGGTACGCCGGAGGCGGCGAGCGGAAACCCGGCGTGGCCCGAGCGCATCCGCCGGGCACTGGACGAAGAGCGCTTCGCGATGTTCGCCCAGCCGATCCTCGACATCCACGCCAAGGAGATCACCCACTACGAGCTCCTGCTACGCATGATCGGTGTCGACGGGAAGATCATCCCGCCGCTGGCCTTCCTCCCGGTCGCGGAGCGCCGCGGCATGATCCGCATGATCGACCGCTGGGTCATCCGTCACGCGGTGAGCCTTCTGGCCGACCCCCTGACCGCGAGGTCGCGCGCGCACCTGCAGGTGAACATCTCCGGCCGCTCGCTGTCGGACCCCGACTTCCTGCGCTACATCCGGTCCGAGCTCGAGCGCGAGGACGCCGACCCGACGCGACTCGTCTTCGAGATCACGGAGACCGCGGCGATCGCCAACGTGGAAGATGCCTCCGCCTTTCTGAGGAGCCTGTCAGAACTCGGTTGCGGGATCGCGCTCGACGACTTCGGCGCCGGCTTCGGCTCGCTTCACTACCTCAAGAACCTGCCGATCGACGTCCTGAAGATCGACGGTCAGTTCATCAAGAACCTGACGACGAACCCGGATGACCTCGTTGTGGTCCAGTCGCTCGTGCGCATGGCGCGCGGGCTGCGTATGAAGACCGCCGCGGAGTACGTCGAGGACGTATCCACGCTGCAGCTCGTCCGCGATCTCGGCGTCGACTACGCCCAGGGCTACCACATCGGCCGGCCCGGTCCCGCGCGCCACGTCATCCGCGCCACGCAGGGCCTCGTGCTCGCATCAGACCGCTAGAGCAGCGTCGTCGCCTCGATCGCCGCCGGACGGCCGATATGAAAGCCCTGGGCGTAGTCGACGCCGTAGCCGCGCAGCAGCTCAAGCGTCCGCTCGTCCTCGACGCCCTCAGCCACGGTGTCGTGGCCGAAGCCCCGCGCGAGGCTGACGATCGCCTGCACCAGCTTCTGGTTGGCCGGGTTGGAGTCCAGGTCACGCACGAACTCGATGTCGATCTTGAGAATCTTCACCGGCAGGCGCTTGAGGTAGTTGAAGCTGCCAAATCCGGTGCCGAAGTCGTCGAGGGCCAGCCCGCAGCCCAGCGCGACGATGCCGTGGGCGAAGCGCTCAGCGGCCTCGAAGTCGCGAGTCAGGGCGGTCTCGGTCAGTTCGAAGACGATGTTCGTGGGATCCGCTCTCGCGCGGTCGAGCTCGTTCTCGATGAACGCAAGCAGCTCGCTGTCGACGATCGACTCGGCCGACAGGTTCGCTTCGACGCGTGTGCCGCACGCCGCACGTGCGATCGCCTGCGTCACGACCCAGCGGTCGATCTCGCGGATGAGCCCGTATCGCTCCGCGGCCGGAAGGAACCGCCCGGGCGCGATGATCTCGCCGTCGCGGCCGATCATGCGCAGCAGAAGCTCCTCGCTCTCCTGCTCGGGGTCGTCGTTCGCGAGCGGAACGATCGGCTGCGCGTACAGGACGAGCCTGCCCTCGTCGAGAGCATCGCGGGTGCGCCCGACCCAGATCAGCTCCTCGAGCTCGCGCTGCATGCGCGTGCGCTCCTCGCACTCGTCGGTGATGTCCCGGAAGACGATCACGGCGCCGCGGGCGCCCGCCGCCAGGGCAAGCGGCACGGCGGAGTATGCGACCGGCAGAAGTGCGCCGTCCTTGCGGGTGAGAACGGCGTCGTCGCGGCGGACCGTCTCCCCCGCAGCTCGGACGCGAAGCAGGTCTGACTCGGACTCCGGGCAGCGCGAGCCGTCCGCACGCCAGCAATTCAGCGTGTCGTGGGCGCGCTGCCCGCGCAGCTCATCCTCGGTCCAGCCGAGCAGCCGCGACGCCGCCGCGTTCATGAGGCTCAGGCACCCGTCACCGTCGACGACGTAGAGGCCCTCCGCCATCGCGTCCATCACGACCGACCGCAGCAAATCGGCCTCGTGACGCTCGGTGAGCAGGCGCTGCTGGCGGCGGTTGGAGCGCTCGAGCTCGTCGATCTGTGCGAGCAGCTTCGCGTTGAGCACGCGCTGATGCTCGCGCTTGAACTCGCGGGTCGAGACCGGGGACTCGAGCTCGGGGGTCGTGCCGAGCACGTCCGCGACCGTCCGGATGATCTCCTCGGGCTCTACCGGCTTGACGAGGATGCGAGCCACCCCGCAGGCGCTCGCGAGCGACTCCACCTCCTCCGGCGCGTACGTCGCGGTGCAGAAGATCACCGGGATCGACGCGGTCTCCGGATGGCTGCGCAACTCCTCGACGAACTCATAGCCGTCCATGCCCGGCATGAGCAGGTCGGTGATGATGAGATCAGGACGCTCGGGGAGCGCGAGCGCGAGCGCGAGCGCCTGATCTCCGTGCGACGCCTCGTGCACGGTGTGCCCGGCGTGGCCGAGCACGACCCGCATGAGCTGGCGATCGGCCTCACGGTCGTCCAGGACGAGCACGGAGCTCACAATGCCAACCCCGGCAGGAACTGCTCGATCTCAGAGATGAACGTCTCCGGGTCGATCGGCTTCTGGATGTAGCCGTCGAACCCGGCCTCGGCGATGCGCTCGCGATCGCCGACCATGGCCGAAGCCGTCAGCGCGACGACCTTCGTGTCTTTCATGCCGGCCTGCCGGACGAGGCTGGCGACCTCATATCCATCCATCCCCGGCATTCTCAGATCGAGCAGGATGAGCTCGGGGCGTTCGTCGAACGCGAGCTGCATGCCGTCGACCCCGTTGGTCGCCAACCGCGGGTCGTAGCCGTGAGCGCGTAGCACGTAGTCGACAAGCCGGATGTTGGCGTCGTTGTCCTCCACCACCAGGATGCTTGGCTTCATGGACCGACTCCTCGGGGGACGAGGAGCGTGAACGTCGTGCCGCGCCCCGGCTCGCTAGCGAACGCGATCTCGGCGCCGATCAGCGAACTCAGGGTCTGGCAGATGTAGAGGCCGAGCCCGGTGCCCCCCAGCGGGTCGGCGCTCGCCGCGCCGAGCTGTTCGAACGCGGCAAAGACGCGCGCCTGATCATCGGGTTCGATCCCGCGTCCGCTGTCGGCCACCTCGAACGCGATCCTCGAGTCGCGCCCTGCGGGCCCGCTCGCGGAAACTCGTACGCCGCCCTCATCGGTGAACTTGATCGCGTTGTTCGTCAGGTTGATGAGGACCTGCTTGAGCGCGCGCCGGTCACTGTGAACGGTGATCGGCGTCGCGGGCGCCTCGACCCGGAGCGCGATGCACTTCTCTTCGGCCAGCGGACGCAGACCTACGACCACGTCCTCGAGCAGCTCGCCGCAGTCGACGGGCTCGATGTGCAGCTCGATCTTGCCGGACTCGATGCGCGCGAGGTCGAGCAGCTCGTTGATGAGCGACAGGAGGTGGCGGCCGTTGGTCTGCACGGTCCGAAGCTGTCCGGCCTGCGCCTCGTTCAGCGGCCCTGGTAGCTCCATGATCATCGTGCCCGTGAATCCGAGGATCGCGTTCAGTGGCGTCCGCAGCTCGTGGCTCATGCTCGCCAGAAATCGGTTCTTGGCTCGATTGGCGGTGACGAGCTCGACGTTCGCGTTGCGCAGCTCCTTATCGACCCGCTGGCGCTCGGTGACATCTCGGATCGCCGCGGTCGCCAGCAACCCGTCCGCGGTCTCCAGCGGACTGAGGCTGATCTCGATCGGGAACTCGAGACCGTCTTTGCGGCGCCCGAGGAGCTCGAGACCCGCCCCCATCGGCCGCGCCCGCGGCTGGGCGAAGAAGTCGGCCCGGTGCGCCGGATGGCGGCCGCGGAAGCGCAGAGGCATGAGGATCTCGACCGGCTTGCCGATGAGCTGCTCGCAGGCGTACCCGAAGAGCTTGGCGGTCTCGGCATTGGCGAGCTGGATCTCGCCCGCGCCGTTGACGACGACCATCGCATCGGGCGCGCACTCGATCATTGCCCGCGCGTGCTCGAGCTCGAGGCTCAGCCGCACCTGCTCGGTGATATCGCTCGAGATGAGCAGAAAGCCCGCGGGCCGGCCGTCGGCGCTGTGCCGCGGGGTGACGACGACGTGCGCCATGAAGCGCGTGTTGTCGTCGCGTACACGTTCGAGCGTCCCTTCCCATTTGCCGTTGCTCGACGCGTGCTCGGCGACCGTCGACGGCAGTCCCGCGTCGATGTGTTCGGGCGTGTACAGCAGGGTCCATGGACGGCCGACGACCTCCGACGGCCGATAGCCATACAGCCGACGAGCTCCCTCGTTCCAGAGTTCGATCACGCCGTCCGGATCGGTCGCGATGAGCGAGTACTCCGTCGAGGACTCGAGCACGTTGCCGATGAACTCCAGGGCAGCCTCAGGGGTCGCGAATGTGTCAGCGTCGAATAATTGTGCGGTCAACGCCAAGATCGCCCACTACATGGCGTCGGAAGGATGCGGCGTGTGGCGCGACTCATGTTGCGACCTGGCTCGCTCCGCCACCGCGTCCGCAGGTACGCGCGCACGGCTTGGCGGAAATTGTGGGATTCCCCGACACAGGGAGTATCGAACGCTTGGTGGCGTCGCCGTATCCCGCAAATGGGGGATGTTGACTGTTGCGACATGTCACCTTCGCTCCCAATACAGGACCGCCGGAGCTCGCGACGTCGCCGCGTGAACGAAGCGGGGCGCAGGTGCGGGGTTACTGGATGGTCAGCGGTACGCCGGCGCCGATGCGTCGCGCGATCCACGTTATGGCGGGCGTGCTGAGCCGAACGCAGCCGTGGGAGGCCGCGGTCCCGAGGGCCCCCGAAAGGTTGTTGGTTCCGTGCAGGGCGATCTGTCCGGGGCCGCCGTCGAACTCCTGTAGGACGTTTGACCGAGCGCTGGTGGCCAGCGCGAACGGGCCGCCGGCGCCCCGGGAGGCGAGCGCAACCGCCTCTTCGATGAAGAATCGGCCGCGCGGAGTGGGTGTCGAGGGCTGTCCCACCACAGCGCTGAAGCGGCGCTCTGCGCGGCCGTCGCGATAGACGGTCACGCGGCGAGCGGAGAGCCCGATCGCAATCTGCCACGGCGTTGATGCGCGCCTGGTGTGGTCGGCGGGGATCCAGCCCGCACGTCCGTTGGGCCGACCCGGAAGCCGGACGTGCGCCCATGACCGGCCGCCGCTGACGGTGGTGTAGCCGAGTACCGGCAGCACCGTGCGCGCGCGGGTCAGCGGCCGCCGGGCACGCACGGTCTCGATTCGCCGGGCGCCATTGCGCGGCGCGGTGCGGGCGACGTGATCGTGCAGCAGCACCACGAGCCGCTGGCTTGCAGGTACGTGGGAGGAGGCCTGAGCGCCGTCGACGAGGATCGAGCCCGCTCCGGACGCGATCAGGGCCGCTACCAGCGCCGCACCCCCCCGGCGCATGCCGGAGAGGTGCAGGATGGCGCGGGCATCGCGGCTCGCTCTCATCCGGTGAACTGCGACGGGCCGGGCAGCGGGTGGAGGACCGCTGCGGCGCAGGCGCGGTAGTGCATCGTCAGTGTCTTGGCGCGGGTGGCGTCCTTGAATGTGACGCGCGCGGTGATCTTGTGCCTGCCGCGAGCGGCATGCACGAGCACCCGGAACGGAGCGTGCTTGCGGATGGCGACCTGCTTGCCATCCAGCTTGAAGACGACGCGCTTGATCTTGGTACCGGTGACCGTGGCGCTGAATCCAGCTGTGCAGGTGTCCCGTGGCGTGCCCGGCGTACGGCCGATGGTCGCCGTGCCGATGTGGGTGGGAGTGGTCGATGTGCTGGCGGGCGGCGCGATCGCGACCGGAGGCGCCGGCGTTGTGCCGGAGCCCGGCGGTGTCGTGACCGGCGGTGTCGTGACCGGCGGCGTCGTGACCGGCGGTGTCGTGGGTGCCGTGGTACAGGCGGAGTTGTCCAGAACGTTGTTGATGAGGCTGATCTGGCCGTTGCGAGCGAGCACCCGTCCGATGACCGACGCTCCGTTGTTCATCGTGATGGAGGTGAGCGCCATCACGTTGCCCTGAAACGCGGTGGTCGTGTCCAGCGTCGCCGAGCTGCCGATCTGCCAGTAGACGTTGCACGGTGAGGCGCCGTTGATCAGCACGACTCTGCTGGCCGGTGCGGTGGTCAGCTTCGAGCCGACCTCGAAGACGAACTGCGCCTTGGGGTTGCCCTGCGCGTCGAGCGTGAGCGTGCCCGTGAGCTGGGCGGACGAGCTGAAGCGGTAGGCACCCGCCGTCAGCGTCTTTGCGCCGAGGTCCTGATCTGTCAGATCGTCGGCCGGCGCGACCGGCTGACCGGCCGCGACGTTGTAGGCAGTGGTGAGGTCTGACTGCGCCTGGCTGGCCACCGCGTCGTTGGCGTGGATCGTTCCGTTGACGACGGCCGGCAGTTCAAAGCCGGTCAGCGCGGTCCCCGGCGCGACCCCGAGATCTCCGCCGAGCACCGACGGACCGGTATTGGTGACGGTCTGGCCTCCCAACGCCACGAACGGCTTGGCGGTGCCGAGATTCACCTGTGAGGCCTGCGCGGCAACCGGCATGGCGACGAACGCGAAGCCGACCGCCAGGACGGTGCCTGCGCGACCGGCGCATTTCCGTCGATTGGCTCGGGACATGAAATGTCCCTCCTTTTTGTTGGGCGAGCAGCCCCTACAACGGTCCATCGCGTCCGTCGCGGATCAATTACCAACAAATCGGCGTACCGGCACTCCTTCGGCAGCCCGGCCAACTCCGGCGGAGTTCCGTGGCTTTGCGGACCCGCCTCGCGGCGGGGGTGCCCTGTCGTGAAGATCTGCTCTGGTGTCCTGGCTGCATCGCCCGCGGTTGCCCCCGCGCCGAGCCGAATGGTCACGAGCGGACGAACGGGTCCGTCCGTGCGGGAAGGCACTGAGACGGATGCGGGAAATTACTGATAATCAGGCGTGCCGCGGACGGCGCGCGGCCGGCCCGGCAGTTGCCCGGCGCCGCGCCGGGTGCGCGGGCGCCGGGGCAGGCGGCTGCGCAGCCGCCTGCGGAAGCGCGATCAGGGCGCGCCGCGACGAGACTCCCAGCTTGCGGTAGATGCCGCGGGCGTGCGTGCGCACCGTCTCGACGCCTACGTGGAGGGCAAGCGCGATCTGCGCATTGGAACGACCCTGCCGCAGGAGCAGCAGTACATCGGTCTCACGCGGCGTGAGACCGCAATCCCTGGCGCGCTCGGCGCTGGGGTCGGCGGCATCGCGCGACATGAGCTGCAGACCGCGCGACGCGATGTGCACCGCGTTTCGCACGTCGCGCGCCTGCGCGCTCGTCGCGAGGCAGGCACTGGCTCCGAAGGCGATCGACTGGGAGGACTCGGCGCTCGAGATGCCCTGTCCGAGCGCCACCATTCGCGTGTGCGGATGCTCAAGACAAAGCTCGCGAAGCTGACCGAGATCGCGCAGTGCACCGGCGTCGAGGATCAGCACCTGCGGGCGGTGCACTCGCAGCATGACCCCGATGCGCTCGTGCGTGATGTCATGCGCGACGACGCAGACGCTCGGATCATCAGCGAAGAGACCCCGCAGGCCAAGCGCGATCAGGTCGTCGAAGCAGGTGATGGCGACGGTTATGGGCGGGCGGGCATCCATGGGATCGGCGCGCCTGGCGCCGCACTCACGAGCATCGGCGTGAGGCTCTCGCGGGAGTAGCCGAGGACGCCGGGATCGACAAGTGGGGCGTCGCGGGTCATGGCGGATTGGCTCGGGCGGAGTTTCGGGGTAGGCGCGCCACACCCGTCACTCACCCGCCGGTTCCCCCCAAGATCACCCTGCTCAGAGGAAGAGCCGGGGCGCCGTCGCCGTCAGGCTTTTCGCGTGACCTCGTCCCGCCTGCTCACCGCCGCCGTGCTCGCCGGCACCTTGCTCGCTGCGACGCTCGCCGTCCCGGCGACCGCAGGCGCCGGGCAGGCGGCGGCGGCGCCTCACGTGTGGTCCTCGAGGGCCAATCCCGTCCAAGTCGCCGCAACCGTCGCTCGGCGCTACTGGAGAGCCGTGCCGTGCGATGGCCAGGTCAAGTTCCGCGTCCGGCGCGCGGTGCCGGCCGGCCTCGATCCCACCAGCGACGCGTGGTCGACGTTCGACTCGTCGCTGGGGAGGAACAACCTCGCCGCCCCCGCAAGCAGCTACTCCGGCTGCGCGATCAGCTTCGCGCGCTGGCGCTGGCCGACCAGGGCGAGCATGCGCGAGGACTGGAACCTGCTCTGCACGACGATGATCCACGAGATGGGCCACCTGCTCGGCCATCCCCACGACTCGACGCCCGGCAGCATCATGGCACCAGCCTTCACCGACGACTCAAACGTGCCGCCGATCTGCCGAGCGACCCGGCCAGCGCGCTGAACCCGGGCGCTCTATTTCGATCCCGAGCGCCAAATCCCATCAGCCGCTCGACAGCGTGACCGGGACCGCGACGACGTTCGTCGGGCGACCGTCCTTCGCCGAGACCTCGAAGACCTGGATCATGCCCTTCTGGGTGCGGTCGACGGAGTAGCGCAGCGAGGCCGAGAAGTCACCGCGACAACCGCTGCCGCAGGTCGCCGTCGTGAACGTCCGCGCGATCTGGGTGCCCGACGCGTCGAGGATCCGCATGCTGACGGTCGCCTCGAAGACGTTCGCGGTGCCGGAGATCGTGACCGGGCTGTGCGCGGTGGCGCCGCCGCGCGGCGCGTCGACGACGATCGCCGGAAGGACGTTCTCGAAGCTCTTGCGCGTGAACGCGCGTCCCGGCGCCTGGCGGTCGCGCGCGGCGAACCGCACGCGGCGGATCGTCGGGTACTGCGTCACGGTGTAGACGACCTGCGCCTCGCGCTGGCGCAACCGCAGACGATCGCCCGCGAAGAACCCGGGAGCGGTGTGAACGGTGGCCAGTCCGCCGGCGATCGAGACGATCCTCAGCCCGGCGGCGGGCTCCAGCGCGGTGGAGACACCGGCCTTGACCTCCTCCGGCCACGGCCCTGCCTCGAGGCTGCGCAGCGCGCGGTTGGCGACGGCGCGCACGCCGCCCGCGCCGTCGCGCTGGGCGCTGTAGAGCTTGCCGTCGCGGATGAACCACGCCTCGTACAACACGGCCGGCTTGCCGGGCACCCGGGTGACCGGCACGGCGGTGTCGGGGGTCGTGGTGACGACCGCGGTGGCGGGCGCGGCGGCGGGGCGCGTCGGACCGGGGCCCAGCGAGCCGGAGTCTGTCCCGCACCCGGCGACGGCAAGGCCTGCGCAGGCCAGTCCGGCTACTGCGGGCATGTGACCGGTGAGCTTCATGACGCCGTTCCTCTCGCTGGTGGACGAGCGTCACTGTGCGCCTCATCTGCAACGAGAGGTTCGCGGCTCGGCAACGATCGTGTAACGGGGAACCGCGCCCGAAATTGCGTCCCGCCGCCGGGCTCGCTGTCGACCTCGATGTCGCCGCCGAGCAGGCGCGCGTTCTCGCGCGCGATCGCGAGCCCGAGGCCGCTGCCGCCCTCCGTGCGCGACGGGTCGGCCTTGTAGAAGCGCTCGAACAGGTGCTCCCGGTGCTCCGGCGCGATACCGCGCCCTTTGTCGCTGACGACGATGAGCGCCTCGTCAGCGTCGCGGCGCAGCTGCACCCGCACGCCGTCGGGCGAGCCGTGCACGAGTGCGTTGTCCACGAGGTTCGCCACGATCCGCTCGACCCTGCGCCGGTCGCTGTGCGCCGCGAGTGCCTCGCCGTCGACCGCGACCCGCGCTTCCCAGCCGCGCGCGCGCAGCGTCGCGCGCACGAGCTCCGTGAGGTCCAGCGGCTCGATCCAGACGTCCTCACGACCCGCATCGAGCCGTGAGATCTCGATCAGCTCGTCCACCAGGCGCCGCAGCCGGTCGAGGTCGCCGATGAGCAGCTCGAGCGACCGGCGCTCGCCGGGTGGGATGGTGTCCAGGTGCTCGCGCAGCATCGAGCCGGCCGCGACCATGGCGGTGAGCGGCGTGCGCAGCTCGTGCGCGACGTCGGCCGTGAAGCGCTGCTCGCGGGCCTGCGCCGCGTCGAGCGCCGCGATCTTGGCCTCGAGCGCGGCGGCCATGTCGTTGAACGCCGCCGCCCAGACCCCGAACTCGTCGCCACGCTCGACCGGCAGGCGCGTCGTCAGCGAACCGCCGGCGATCGCGCGCGCGGCCTGCGCCGCCCGCGCGACCGGGCTGAGCGTGCGTCGGGCGAGCGCGCGCCCGACGAGCCCCGCGCCGAGGACGACGAGCAGCCAGCCGATTCCGAGCACCTCACGCAGCTCTCGCAGGTCGCGCGCGAGCGCGCGCTCGGACACGACGAGGTACAGCGCGTCGGTGGCACCCGGGATGGCGCCGCCGACGAGCAACCGCGCGCGGCCGATGCGCTCATAGCCGAGCTTCCCCCGGGCCACCTGTCCGCGCAGCTGCGCGGGGATCGCGGGCGCGAAGGCCTCGTTGGAGGGCAGCGCCTGACCTCGCACGACGAGGAGCGCGTGCTGGTTGCGACTCTCCTCCGCGCGCAGGAGGTTGCCGATGTCGTCGTCGGATAGCGGCATCTGAAACGCGCCCGCCTGGCGCAGGTCGACGCGCAGCGCGGCCGCGGCGCGCTCGAGCGAGTCCGACCTGCGGGCATCGCGGACGAGCACGTAGGAGCCGGTGGCCAGCGCCCCGGCCGCGATGCCCGCGACGAGCACGAACGCCAGCGTGAGGCGCCGGCGCAGCATGTCACCCCGTCGTGGCCGGGCGATCGAAGCGGTAGCCCACGCCGCGCACCGTCTTGATCAGCTGCGGGTGACCGGGGTCGTCCTCGATCTTCGCCCGTAATCGCCCGACGGCGACATCCACCATGCGCGAGTCACCGAGGTAGTCGTAGCTCCACACGAGCTCGAGCAGGAGCTGGCGCGTGAACACCTGACCCGGGCGGCCGGCGAGCTCGAGCAGCAGCCGAAACTCCGTCGTGGTCAGCTCGAGCTCGCGGCCCGCGCGGCGCGCCACGTACGCACCGGGGTCCAACTCGAGCTCGCCGATCGCGATCGCTCGCTCCTGTGACCCCGACGCCGCGCGCCGCAGCACGGCGCGCACCCGCGCGACGAGCTCGGGCGTCTCGAAGGGCTTGGTCACGTAGTCGTCGGCGCCGGACTCCAATCCGACCACGACGTCGACGGTGTCGCTGCGGGCGGTCAGCATCACGATTGGCACGCTGCTCGTCCGCCGCAGCTCGCGACAGACGTCAAATCCGTCGCGCACCGGCAACATCACATCCAGGAGCACGAGATCGAAGTGATCTGATTGCGCGCGCCGCAGGCCCGCCTCGCCGTCGCCGACGCTCGCGACGCGAAAACCTGCACGCGTCAACGCCAGCTCGGCGAGCTCGCGGATCGAGGGGTCATCTTCGACCACCAACACGCACTCGTCCATCGCGCCGCGAGCCTATCCGCTCGGGCCGACGCGGCGGACGAGGGTAGTGTGGCCTGACGATGGGTCGTCTCGGTGCTGGAAGACGGTGCGCGACAACGGCGATCGTGTTCGTGCTGCCCGCGGGGCTGATCGCGTGCGGGGACGGCGGCGGGCGCGGGAGTGGCGACCAGGGCGTGCGGCCCAACGAGCAGGCGACGGATGTCGCCTGTGAGCTGGGAACCAAGACGCTCGAGCTCATCGGCGCGCGGCTGCACGAAGGCAGCTCGGTCCGGACGCTGGTCGAGGACACGGCTCCCGGCCTCGCGATCGGGTGCAAGACAGCCGTCAAGATCTTCGTCGAGCATCCGCAGATGCCGGTCAGTCTCACGCTCCGCGACCCCGCCGGAAACCCGCTGACCACGACGCTCACGGGATCGGTACTCGCCCAGCTCACACCCGCGACGCCGGCCACGGGTGCGAACGACTGCTCGTACTACACACTCGAAGCGCTGCACACGATGTGCGAACAGGGCCGGATCTCGCCGCCGGGAGGTCAGACCGCGCCGTAGGCCCACTTGCACGGTCCAAGCCGACGCCCGTGCCGCCGATGTCGTAGCTTGATCGACGTGGACGAACGGCCGCTGGGGTACGACGGGTTCGACCCCTCCGACGAGGGGTTGCGCGAGGCGATGACCTCCACCGGCAACGGTTACTTCTGTACTCGCGGGGCTGCCGAATGGGAGGACGCCGACGACGTCCACTACCCGGGGACCTACGCGCACGGCCTCTACAACCGCGAGACGACGATCATGGGAGGCCGGCCGGTCCTCAACGAGGATCTCGTCAATCTCCCGAACTGGCTCGTGCTCAAGCTGAAGATCGAGGGCGAGGACGCGATCCGACTCGGCAACGTCGATCTGCTCGACTACCGCCACGAGTACGACATCGGGACGGCGATGGTCATCCGGGAGCTGCGCTTCCGCGACCGCGCGGGGCGAGAGACGTCGCTCAGGAGCCGGCGTTTCGCGAGCATGGCGCACTCCCATCAGGCAGCGATCGAGTGGACGCTCACCGCCGAGAACTGGTCGGGCGCGGTCGAGGTCGTCTCCGCGCTGGATGGCCGCGTGACCAACGGCGGCGTCGCGCGCTATCGCCAGCTCGAGGGCCGCCACCTCGACCCGGTGTCGCCGCGCACGTTCGGCCCCGAGATCATCGCCCTGCAGCAGGAGACGCGCCAGTCGAACATCTACGTCGCCGAGGCCGCCCGTGCCCGCGTGTTCAAGGGCGACGAGCAGCTCGACGTCAGCCGCTCGCTCTTCCAGGTCGAGGACTACATCCAGCAGGTGGTGGGCTTCGAGGTCGACGAGGGCGCGCCGGTGCGCGTCGAGAAGCTCGTCTCGCTGTACACGTCGCGCGACCGCGCGATCAACGAGCCGCTGACGAACGCGGGCAAGTCAGCGCGCCGCTACCCGGACTTCGAAGAGGCGCTGCAACGCCACACGCGCGCGTGGGACGAGCTGTGGCGCTCGTCCGACGTGTTCGTGCCCAACGCGCCGCGGGTGCAGCAGATCCTGCGCCTGCACATCTCACACATCCTGCAGGTCTGCTCGCTGCACACGACCAATCACGACGCCGGCGTCCCCGCGCGCGGGCTGAACGGCGAGGCCTACCGCGGCCACGTGTTCTGGGATGAGCTGTACGTCTTTCGCTATCTCACGACGCGGCTGCCGGAGATCACGCGCGAGCTGCTCATGTACCGCTACCGGCGTCTCGGCGAGGCACGGGCGGCGGCGCGCGAGGCCGGCTACGTCGGCGCGATGTTCCCCTGGCAGAGCGGCAGTGACGGCAGCGAGGAGACGCAGATCGTCCACCTCAACCCGCTGTCGGGCAACTGGGACCCCGATCTCAGCCACCGCCAGCGCCACGTCAACGCGGCCATCTTCTACAACGTCTGGCACTATCACCAGGCGACCGACGATCTCGACTTCCTGCGCGATCACGGCGCGGAGATGATGCTCGAGATCGCCCGCTTCTGGGGCTCGATCGCGCACTACAACCCCGAGCGCGACCGCTACGAGATCCACGGGGTCATGGGCCCGGACGAGTTTCACGAGAAGCACCCGGATGCGCCGGAGGGCGGCCTGCGCAACAACGCCTACACGAACGTGATGGTCGCATGGATCTGTGACCGGGCCAAGACGGTGCTCGGCCTGCTCACCGAGCGCCGGCGCGACACGCTGCGCGCCAAGCTCGGGCTCACCGACGAGGAGATCGCGCGCTGGGAGGAGATGAGCCAGAAGATGTACGTGCCGTTCCACGACGACGGGATCATCAGCCAGTTCGAGGGCTACGAGGAGCTCGACGAGCTCGACTGGGACGGCTACCGCGCCAACCACGAGAACATCCAGCGTCTGGACCGGATCCTGCGCGCGGAGGGCGACGATCCCGACGGCTACAAGCTCACCAAGCAGGCCGACACGGTCCTGCTGTTCTTCCTGTTCTCGCCGGAGCAGATCAGCGAGATGCTCGAGCGCCTGGGCTATGACTGGGATCCCGAGAATGCCCGCCGCAACATCGACTACTACGACCAGCGCACGTCGCACGGCTCGACGCTCAGCTACGTCGCGCACGCCGGCGTGCTCGCGCCGATCGATCCGGAGCACTCCTGGGAGCGCTTCCTCGTCGCGCTCGAGAGCGACGTCGGCGACGTCCAGGGGGGCACGACGAAGGAGGGCATCCATCTCGGCGTCATGGCGGGGACGCTCGACCTCGTTCAGCGCGCCTACACGGGGGCGGAGATCCGCGACGGCGTCCTGTACTTCGCCCCGGCGCCGATCGACCTGCTCGACGGCCTGTCGTTTCCCATGCAGATGCGCGGCACCCCGATCCGCGTGACGGTCACGCGCGGCGAGCTCACCGTCGTCATCACCGGCGGCTTCAGCCGGCCGATCAAGGTCGGCATGGGCGAGGATGTCCGCGAGCTCGGCCCCGGTGAGCGCTGCACGTTCTCACTCCAGAAGCCGGCCGTCGTCGGCCACGGCGGCGACTGACGATGGCGCAGGGATTTCGCGGCGGGATCTTCGACGTCGACGGCGTGCTCGTCGACTCTCCCCACGAGGCGGCCTGGCGCGACGCCTTCCGCGATCTCATGGAGGGAAGCTGGGCGGACATTCGCGACCAGACGTCGTGGACGCCCGACGCGTTCACGCCCGAGGTCTACCAGCGGGTCCTCTCCGGCAAGCCGCGCATGGACGGCGCGCGGGCCGCGCTGGAGTACTTCGGGGTGCCCGATCCCGGCGGCGCGCGCCTGGACGAATACGCCGAGCACAAGCAGGCGATGGTCGTCGAGCTCATCGAGGCCGGGAAGTTCTCGGCCTACCCCGACGCGCTGCGGTTCCTGCTCGCCGTCAAGGACGCCGGGATCGCCGTCGCCGCGGCGTCGTCGTCGAAGAACGCGGGCCTCTTCCTGCGCCAGATCCGCCTGGACGCATTCGCCGAGCAGGAGGGCCTTCACTACGACTGGATCGAGCCAGGGCTGACGCTGCTCGCCGCGTTCGACGTGGACATCTCCGGCCGCCACTTCGAGCACGGCAAGCCCGCACCGGACATCTTCCTCGCCGCCGCGCAGGAGCTTTCCGTCGATCCGCAGGAGGCCTTCGTCGTCGAGGACGCCGAGTCGGGCGTCCAGGCCGCGAAGGCGGGCGAGTTCGCCGCGCTCGGCGTCGCGCGCCACGACGACGAGGAGCTCCTCGCCGCCGCGGGCGCGGACATCGGGGTCAGCACCCTGGACGACGTCGACCTCGCCGCCTTGGCGGAGGGCCGGCTCGTCGCCAGGGTGCCTTGACGAGCTAGTCCAGGCCGATGATCTGGTAGGTCACGTTGTCGCCGTGCTGCTGGGTGTAGAACAGCCGCGCGCCCGGACGAACCTGCTTGGTCCCGAGCAGACCGCTGACGTCATCGTCTCCGTCGGAGGCGTGCACGCCGGTGACCTCGTTGTCCCCGTCGTTGTTGAAGTTGGACGGGTTGTTCGAGCTGCCGCTGTTGGGCGGAAGGTGCTCGGCGTTTGCGGTGGCTGACGGATCGCGCCCCTGAGCGACGACCCGCTTGGCGTCTGCGCTGATCGAGCCCAGTGGGCGGGTGATGTCGAACGACCACAGCGAGTCCAGCCGGTCGAGCTGGGTGTGCAGTGTCTCGCCGCGGTCCTCGCCGGTGAGCACCGTGTCCTCGTCGAGGAAGGTCAGCGTGTCGAACGAGGCATGGGCCTCGTCGCCGTTGACCAGGGCCTTGATGGAGCCGGTCGCCGATCCTGTGCTGTCGAAGTCGAGGCGGTACAGCGAGCCCCAGGCGCCGCGCGCGGCGGCGTTGGGGTCGTGACCCGCATCGGCGTTCGTGTCGCCGGTCTCGTCGAATACGAGCGAGCGGAACCTCGTGTGCGGCACGAACGCGAAGTTCTCCGGCCGCTTGAACGGCGTGGTGCACGCCGCCTTGGCCAGCGCATTGGCGTCGAACGGGGTCGTGCCGTCGGTCGCTGTGTTGTGCAGCGTGACCCACTTCGTGGCAAACGAGGCGCCGGAGTGCAGCTTGAGCATCTCTGGCCCGAACGTGTCGTCGACCGAGGTCCTCCCTGAGCCGTCGGCGCAGCCGCCGGTCCCGTGGAAGGACACGACCGTGCCGTCGACGGTCACGCGCAGGGCCTGCAGCTTGCCGGTGTTCAGGTTGCCGGGCGCGGTGGGCACGAACCGGTAGACGAACGAGTTCGGCTGCTTGGTCTTGGCGCCGATCTCCGGATGGGCGGGGTCGATGACGTTCGAGCCGCCGACGTCCTCCACCAGGAGCAGGTTGCCGTCGCTGTCGTTATGGATGCCCTCGTAGCCGGCCCGGCCGATGCTGCCGTAGTAGGTGTGTGTCGCCGGCGGGGATGTCGAGGACCACTTCACCTCGTTACCGATGACGCCGCCGGTCGTGCCGTTGCCCTCCTGGGCGCCGAGGATCTCGCCGCTGAACGGGTCGTACGTGCTGCCGTCCAGGCGGGTGAACCCGGTGTTCCCGGCGGTGTCGGGCGTCGTTAGGAGCGTGACCCGGTGCGCCGGATCCTGGACGTCGAGGTTGATGCGCGTGATGTAGGCCTGAAAACCATTGGCGCCCGTGTTGAGCTTGCCGTTCTCGTGGCTCTGGAAGAGGAAGTGGCGACCGTAGTCGTAGCCGGCCGTCGGGCCGCCGGGCCTGTGCATGCGCAGGTACGTGTTGCCGTCTGGCTCCGTCTTGGTCGGCTCCCCGGTGCCGCCGGCGGAGACCGGCAGTTCGTCGTTGAGGTAGCCGTAGCGCGTGATCGGCCCCATCGGGTTCTCGATCTGATCGGTCCCGTGGACGAGCGGCTGCTCGAACGCACCGGGGGCGACGATGTTGACCGGGCTGCCCGTGCGGGGGTTGGCGTTCGGAACGCCGCTTGAGATCTGGGCGATCGCGACGGCGCTGCAGCTGATGGCGGCGACGCCGGCGAGCGCGCCGACGACCTTCGTCCTGTGCATGTCGCTCCTTGGGCTCGTTCTGGGTGCTCTGGGTGAAGGCCCGAACGTAAGGACGGGCGAGCGGGCCGGTGTTGCCGGAGAGTTAATGCCGCAGCGAAAAGCGCGCATCGAGGGCCCGCGGCGACCGGCTTCACACGGCGGTCACAAATCGCGCCCGGCGCGCTCCTACGTTGGCGCCTCGATGCTGCGTCACATGGCCTCGATCGCGCTTGTCGCGCTGGCGATAGCGGCCTCGTCCTGCGGCGGCGGTGACACGACGAAGGACACCGGCGCACTGGTGAGCGCGCAGGTCGCCGGTGGCGGCGGCTACCTGAGCCGCTTCACGCTGCAGGTGCGCCTCGGCACCGCGTTCCGGCAGGGCCTGTACCGCCTCGCGGTCATGAGCCAGCCCGAAGATGAGGCCGCCGATAACGGTCAGCCGCTGCCGACCGGGAAGGTGGGCGGGGTGAAGTGCGGCCCGGACGGCGTCCAGCCGGCGGCGCCGGGGGCGCGGCCGTGGCGCTGCGCCGTGGGGTGGCGCACCGTGTCCGGCGCGCCCCGCACCACGCGCTACAGCGTCCACCTGACCAGCCGCTCCTGCTACGACGCGGTCGCCGCGCCGCGGTTCGCCTCGGTGCTCGACGCGACGATCGGCGCCCCCGCCGAGCATCCGCTGAACACGTTCGGGCGCAGCCTCGGCGCGTGCTGAGCGGTCATCCGCCGAGCGTG
>JAWVGM010000070.1:0-14298 GCA_033855075.1 Solirubrobacteraceae bacterium
GCGGAACGTGCCGTCGACCACGCGGATATAGGCGATCACGCCGCGGTACTGGTCGTACTCGGAGTCGAAGATGAGCGCGCGCGGCGCGGCGTCCGCGTCGCCCTGGGGCGGCGGCACGCGCCTGACGATCTCCTCGAGGACGTCCGTGACCCCCTCCCCCGTCTTGGCGCTGATCCGGCGGACTCCGTCGGCGGGCTCGCCGATCAGCTCCGCGACCTCCTCGGCGACGCGCTCCGGCTCGGCGCCGGGCAGGTCGACCTTGTTCAGGCACGGGATCAGCTCGAGACCGGACTCGACCGCGAGATAGGTGTTGGCGACCGTCTGCGCCTCGACGCCCTGCGAGGCGTCGACGACGAGCAGCGCGCCCTCGCAGGCGGCCAGCGAGCGCGAGACCTCGTAGGTGAAGTCGACGTGGCCGGGCGTGTCGATGAGGTGCAGCTGGTAGGTCTCGCCGTCCTTGGCGTCGTAGAGCACCCGCACGGCCTGGGCCTTGATCGTGATCCCGCGCTCGCGCTCGAGGTCCATCGAGTCGAGCACCTGCGCGCGCATCGCCCGCGGATCGACGGTCTTCGTCATCTCCAGGACGCGATCGGCCAGCGTCGACTTCCCATGGTCGATGTGGGCGATGATCGAGAAGTTGCGGATGTGAGCCTGGTCTGCCATGCGGCTTACAGGGTAGGCGGCTTTCCCTGCATGCCCCGGCCCAGCCGGTACGGCTCTTTCAACACGGCGCTCACGCTGAAGCCGCCCGGACGTCCGCGAACTCGCTCCCCCGTCAGCGCCGCTCGCAGCTGGGCGAAACCCGATCTCCATGTGTGCCCGACGCGCGGTCATCTCCCGGGCCGCAGGTCAGGCGATCCTTCCCGGGCCCGCCGAGCAAGCGGTCGTTGCCCGCGCCACCGGACAGCCGATCGTTGCCGGTGGCGCCCGACAGGCGATCGTCGCCAGCGCCGCCGGTGACCCGATCGCGACCGCTGCCCGCATTGACACGGTCGGCGCCGGCGAGTGTGCGGATCGTGTCGTTTCCACCCTTGGCCACAACCACGTCGCGACCGCTCGTGCCGACGAACGTCTCCTTCACGAGCGTGCCGAGCATCATCAGCCGCCCGCTGTCGGGCATGCACGCCACCGTCGACGACGTCCCCGCCGGACAGGACACGAGACCGCCCGGCGGCGGCGCGCCGTTCGCCCCCCAATCGGGAGCATGGTCCCACCGCTCTCGGTTGGTCGTCACGTTCGTCTGGCCGCTGCCGTCGGCGTTCATGACATACAGCTCGAACGTGGAGGGACGCACCGGCACGCTGCCGTTGAAGGTGCCCTGACGCAGCCTGTCGAACGCGATCTTGCTGCCGTCCGGCGAGAACGCCGGGTCATCGTCACTCGCGGCGTTGGTCGTCAGGCGCGTCTGGCCGCTGCCGTCGGCGTTCATGACGTACACCTCGGGATTGCCGTCGCGCTGACTGGAGAACGCGATCTTCGAGCCATCCGGCGAGAACGCCGGGGCGCGATCGAAGGCGGGGCTGATCGTCAGGCGCATGCGGGCGCTGCCGTCCGCATTCATGACGTACACGTCGGCGTCGCTCACGAAGGCGATCCTCGACCCGTCGGGGGAGAACACCGGAGCGAAGTCGGCCGCACCGCTCGGCGTCAGTCGCGTTTGCCCGCTGCCGTCGGCTCGCATGACGTACACCGCCGCGTGGCCGTCGGTGCCTCTCGTGAACGCGATGTGGGAGCCGTCGGACGAGAACGCCGGCTCAGATTCCGGATCGGCGTCGGTCGTCAGGCGCGTTTGCGCGCTGCCGTCGGCGTTCATCACGTACACGTCGGCGTTGCCATCGTGCTCACTCGTGAAGGCGATCCTCGAGCCGCCGGGAGAAAACGCCGGGTCGGCGTCGCCTGCGCTGCCGGCCGTCAGGCGTTTCGCGCCGCTGAAGTCGGCGTTCATGACGTACACGCGCTCGTTGCCATCGCGCAGGCTGCTGAACACGAGCTTGCCGTTGGCGCCGGGGAACGCTGCCCGAGTCGGCGACGACAACAGCAACGTCGCCACGATCGCCGCCGTGGCGCCCGCGATGACTGCGGAGCGCCGCGGCGCCCGACTCATCCGACTGATCCTGAGCACGAAACACCCGACCTCACCGCAGAACACGAACCCTGACAGCGACCCTACCGCGGCGCACGGGGCGACCGCCATCTCGAGCCGCCGTCCCGCGGGCTCGGCAGGCGGCGCCCGCCGAGCCCGGCGGCGTCTCAGCCGGGCGGGAACTTGCCACCCTTCTCGGTGAACGGCGGCGGAGTGTACGCCGCGCCCGGGGTGCCGCCGATCGCGAGCAGCTGGATCGGCTCGTCGCCGGTCGGGTTCTTGCGGGTGACGGCAGGGCCGACGCGGGCGAACACGCCCGGCTCGAGCCGATAGGTCTCGCCGCCGGCGTGCAGCGTCGCCGAGCCCGACAGCGCCGTGTAGACCTCCTCCTGGCCGTCGGCGGTGTGGTCGTGCTCGGGGAAGTGCTCGAAATGCGGCGGGAAGTTCTCCACCTGCATTCCGAACGACGTCACGCCGAGGCTGGCGCGGGCCCGGCAGAAGCCCCCGCCGTTGGGGGAATCGAACTCCTCGATGCGATGGACGGCGATATCCGGCATGTCGTTGACTCCTTGGTGGCTTGAATCCTGCTGTCGGTGAACCGACGAACGCGGTGCGGGCGGATCGACACCCGCCGCAAAGAAATTCGCGGCGCGGAATGACGTGGCAGGATCGCGGCGATGACCCGCCCGCTCGTCCAGCAGGTCCCGCGCCGCGCTGACCGCGAGATCGTGCTCGTCGCGCCGGGCGACCGCGAGCTGCGCCTCGACGGCGACCCCGAGTGGATCCTGGGCGTGCTGGAGCGCTGCGACGGGCGCACCGAGGCAGCGGAGATCGCCGCCGCGGCCGGCGACGACGCGAGCGAGCTCATCGACGCACTGCTCGAGCACGGGGTCGCGGTCGACGGCGCGCAGGCGTGGCGCCACTTCCACGCCCAGTCGTCGGTGGGATCGGGGCTGGGGACGGCGCCGACGCAGGAGCGTCTCGCCGCGCAGCTCGACGCGCGCTACAAACCGGCGCGCCTGACGGGCACGGCGGTGGCCCTCGAGCCAGCCGGCTGCGCGGTCGCCGACCTCGCTCGGCGGCGGAGGTCGGCCTCATCGCAGGACGGACCGCGCGCGGTGAGCTTCAGCGAGCTCTCCGCCGTGCTCGCCGGCATGTATGCGGGCACGGGGCGCCAGGGCCGGCCGGTGCCGTCCGGCGGCGGCCTGTATCCGCTCGTCGTCCACGTCGCCCTGCGCGGCGACACGCCGCCCGGGCCCGGGCTGTGGTGGCTGGATCCGGCGGGCCCTGCGCTCGAGCTCGTGCGCCGCGAGGACACCGACCCGACCGCGCTCCTGCTCCCCCACCCCTTCACCGACCCGCTCGTCGCCGCCGCTGGCCCTGTCGTGATCGTCTCGGCCGACCTCGAGCGCCCGTCGGAGAAGTACGCCAACCGCGGCTATCGCTTCGCGCTGCTCGAGGCCGGCGCGGTCATGCAGAATGCCTACCTCGTCGCCACGGAGCTCGGCGTGCCGGTGCGCGCCATCGGCGGCATCGACGACGTCGTGGCAGCGCCGTTCCTCGAGTTGCCCGAGCACACCGTGGCGCTGCTGGCGATCCTCCTGGGCGCGTGAGCAGCGCGCCGCGGGTCAACCCGCGCTGGCTGCTGGCCGAGCAGGACCGCGGCGTCGTACTCGTCGGGCCGGGGGTCGACATCGAGATCCTCGTCGAGGGACCGCAGCACCAGGCCCGGCGTTTGTGCGAGCTGCTGGCAGACGGCGCGGACGCGGCCTCGGTGGCACGGGCGCTCGATTGCAGCGACGGCGAGGCGGCGGCGCTGCTCGGCGACATCGCGGAGCGGGGTGCCCTCGTCGCCGAGCCCGCCGAACCTCCGGACGAGGGCTGCTCGCTGGCGGCGGCGCTGCGAGACGGCAACCCGCCCGCGCTTGTCTGGACCGCAGACGAAGCGCTCCTGCTGCCGCCTGGCATCCCGGCGGCGCTCGCGCGCGAGGCGCTGCACCGCTTCGCCTGTGGCCTCGCGACCACCGAACGGCTCCGCGCCCACGCGTTCGAGGCACGCGCCGGCCGCCAGACGACGTGGGGCGACGCGCCCGACCCGTCCGCGCTTGCGTCCGCGTGCGACCGCGCCCACGCCGACCCGCCCGGGCTCATCCATGTGCTGGACCTCACCGGGGGACCCGATTCGCAGGTCGCCGTCGACGATCTCGTCGTCCTCGACGCGGGCGCGCCGCACCGCCTCGGCACGATCCTCGCCACGATCGACGCCGGAGAGCTGGACGGCCGGACGCTCGTGACCGCGTACCGCGCGGTACCCAGCCTGCGCGTGATCGGCCATCCCGACGCACGCCACTCGCGCGGCAGCGCCCCGACGCGGGAGCTGGCCGAGCTCAAGGCGCGGGCCGAGGCCGCCGAGCGATACGCGCTCGAGGACCCCGACGGCCTCGCGCTCGTCCGCGCCCGGGCGAGCGAGCTCGGCGACGGAGTCGTCGTGCCATCGGCGATCGTCGCGTGGTCGCCGCGCCAACTCGCCGCCGCCGGGCGAGCCGATGCAGACCCTGATCCCGAGCTGCTGTGGGCGCCCATGCGAACGACGCGCGGCGAGCCCCGCTGGGCTCCGGCCGGGGCGGTGCTCCTCGCGGTCGACGGTCCGGGCGGACTCGCGCTTAGCGGCTCCGGCGCCGCCGCGCATACGGACGTCGCGCGGGCGCGCGACCTCGCGCTGGCGGAGCTTGTCGAGCGCGACGCGTTCATGCGGACGTGGCTGCAGCGCACCGCGCGCGAGCTCATCGACCGCCGCAGCCTGCCATCGCCGCTCGACGAGCTTCTGTCGACCGCGGAGGGCGCCGGAATGCGCGCGGCGCTCGTGAACCTGACGCTCGAATCCTGGCCGGTCGTGCTGTGCGTGGTGCACGCGGAGGGACGGCTGCACCTGGGAGCGGCCTGCCGACCGCGCGCCGAGGCCGCCGCGAGCGCCGCGATCGAGGAGGTCGTCGCGGGGTTGCGCCTCACGCCCGCCCGGAGCGTCGCCCCCATCGCGCCCGAGGCCGTGCGCACGCCACTGGATCACTTCCGCCTGCACCAGAACCCGGAGCGACTCGCCGAGGACGCCTTCCTGTGGTCCTCGCCCGATCAGATCGGGCTCGCCGAGGTGACCCAAGCGGACCCCGAGGCCGACCTGGCCGACCTGCTCGCGCCGGTGGGCGAGGCGTGCTTCGCGGTGTTCGAGGGAACGCGACTGCGCCCGTTCGTCGTGGTGCGCGCGCTCGTGCCCGGCCTCGTCCCCATCATGTTCGGGCACGATCAGGAACCGCTCGGGCTCGCGCGTGTGCGCGAGCCGCTGCGCACAGCGGACGGGCGAGCGATTACGGGCTGTCTCGCGCCCGGCGACGAGGTTATGATGCCCCATCCTTTTCCCTAGGAGCGGAGGTCGTATGTCCAGGTTCACGGTGACGGTCACTGAGCGAGCAGCCGGCGTCGATACGGCGAGCGCGCGGTGCGCGCCCGAAGCCCAGGCCCAGAGGGGGGCCGCGTTCGCGCAGAGCGTCCCCGGCCCGACCGCAGCCTTCGCGCAGAGCGTCGGGGCGCCCGAAGCCTTCGCGCAGAGCGCCGGGGCCCCCACCGCACGCGCGTCGTGCGCCCCGTCGGAAACGGTCTCACGCGCAGCCTGAGCGGCTCTCGACCACCAGACCGGCCGGCGTGAACCTGGTGCGGGCGCTGGCCGGCCGTCCACCGCTTCCGCCGGGTCCGTATCTCGTCGCCGGCTTCGCTCGCGCCGGCAGCGCCGCGCTCGAGCGCCTGTCCGGGCTCGGCGTGCCCGCCCGCGAGATCGCCGCGTGGGACGCCGTCGCGCGCGCGGACTTTGCGGTGCTGCACCACGACCTCGCGGCGCGGGGGGCACACCTGCAGACGGGCGGCGACCCCCTCGCGCTGCTCGATCGCGATCCGCGCCCCGCGTGCCTCGTGAAGAGCCCGGGCATGCCGGCCGATCATCCGCTGCCCGCCGCCGCCGCCGCGCGCGGCCTGCCCGTCATCGACGAAGCCGAGCTCGCGTGGCGCCTCGACGGGCGCCCGTGGATCGGGGTGACCGGCACGAACGGGAAATCCACGGTCTGCGCCCTCGTCGCGGTGGCGTTGCGCGTCACCGGCCACCGCCCCGTCGTCGCGGGCAACGTGCAGGGCGGTCCCGCGCTGTCGCTGGCGGACCCGGCCGCGGACGTCGTCGTCGCCGAGCTCTCGAGCTTTCAGCTCGAGTCCTCGCCCGCACTTCTCCCGGAGCTCGCCGTGCTCACGAACCTGACCCGCGACCACCTCGACCGCCACGGCGACATGGCCGGCTACCTGCGGGCCAAGCGGCGCCTGTTTCTGCGCCCCGCAGCGGCCGTCGGCCATGCGGTCCTACCGGCCGACGGCCGCGCGGGGCCGGCGCTGGCCGCCGAACTGCGTGCCGCGGGAGCGACGGTGACCACGGTCGGGACCCATCGCCGCGCGGAGGTCCGCGTCCGAGACCCGGAATGCTCTTTCGCCGGGACGGCGGCCACCGTCGAACTGCCGGGCGGCACCTCCCTGCGGCTGCGAACGCGCGCGATCGGATCCCACATGGCCCTGAATGCAGCGATGGCGCTGGCTGCCGCAATCGCATGGGGCGTCGATGCCGAGCGAGCCGTCGCCGCGATCGCCGAGGCCGACCCCGTCCCGGGACGCCTCGAGCGCGTCCCGTGTCCGCACGGCTTCGAGGTGCTCGTCGACTTCGCGCACAACGCCGCCGGGGTGCGCGCGGCGCTCTCGACGGCGCGCGCGCTGGCCGAGGCCGCCGGCGGGCGCCTCCTCGTGGTCCTCTCGATCCTGAGCGTGTTCGCCCGCCCGCAACGCCGCGCCGTGGGGCGCGCCGCCGGCGCGATCGCCGACGTTCTCGTCCTGACCAATGACCGCTGGCGCGCCGACGAGCCGGCGGATCGCCTGCCGTCGGGGCTCGAGACCGGGGCGCGTGCCGCCGGCTACGCCGAGATCGAGGTCGTCCCGGACCGCCGGTCGGCGATCGCCCGCGGACTGGCGCTGGCGGAGCCCGGCGACATCGTCGTCATCGCCGGGCGAGGCTCGATGACCAGCCAGGTGGGTCGAGATGGCCGGCGGGAGCCCTTCGATGACCGCCTCGTCGCTCGCGAGCTCGTCGCCCGCGTGCCGCAGCCGGCACGCGCCTGAAATGGAGATCATCGTCGCCGTCCAGCAGTTCGCGGCGCCCGGCGGCCCGCAGACCTACGCGATCACGGTGGCGGAGCACCTCGCGCGCCTCGGCCACACCGTCACCCTCTACGCACGGGAGCTCGGCGAGATGGCGCAGCTCGCCCGCAGCCGTGCGCTGAACGTGACCGGCCAGCTGCACGAGCTGCCCGAGCGCGCCGACGGCGTGATCTCCGGCGTCGACCGGTCGCTCGCCGTCGAGCTCGCAGCGCGCTACCCGGATGCGGCGCGCATCTTCATCACCCACAGCATCGAGGAGATCCATCTGCCGCCGCCGCTCGACGGCATCGTCGCCGCCACGGTCGCGCTCAACGACCGCTTCGAAGAGCGTGCCCGCGCCTGCGTCGGAGCGGGCGAGATCGTCCGTATGCGCCAGCCCGTGGACATGCGGCGCTTCCCCGCCGGCAAGGAACCTGCGCCGCGACCGCAGCGCGCGCTGCTCCTCGGCAACTACCACGGCGGGGCCGGCTCGCGGGCACACATCCTGAAGGACGCCTGGTCGCCGGCCGGACTCCAGTGGGAGCATGTCGGCTATCCGCGCGCCACGCTCGCGGTCGCCGAAGCCGTGTCGACCGTCGACATCGTCGTCGGGTACGGCCGTTCGATCCTCGAGGCCATGTGCTGCCAGCGGCCCGCGTACGTCTTCGACCTGGGCGGCGGCGACGGCTGGGTGACCCCGGAGTCCTATGAGCGCATCGAGGCCAACGGCTTCTCGGGCCTCGCGCCGAACCCGCCCCCGGACGTCGCCGCGTTGCGGGCCGATCTCGCCGGCTACGACCCCGACCTCGGGCGGCTGGGGCGCGACCTCATCCGAACGCACCACGATGCGCGCCAGCACGCCGCGCAGCTTGTGGCGCTGCTCGAACGCGTGAGCCCCGTCCCGCCGCCGGCCGAACGCTCTGCCCTGCGGGCGCTCGCGGTGCTCTCCGAGGCGCACCTGCGCGCCGAGATCGCCCACGAACACAGCCGCGCGGAGGCCAAGCAGTGGTTCGATCGCGCGCAGGAGCTCAACGACCAGCTCGCGACGCAGGCCCTCGCCAACGAGGCGCGACCGAAGGCCCTGCGGGGCGGGCGACGCCACCGCCTCGCCACGCTGCTCGCGCGGCCCTTCGAGCTCCTATGGGCCCTGCGCGGGCGGCCGCGGCGGCCGCCGCCGTGACCTGATCCTCGCCCGAACGAGGTCACGGATCTGGCTGGCCTCGGGCACGCGCAGCGCGAGCACCGCGGCGCAGTACACGGCCAGGCCGGCGAGCAGGCCTGTGCCCACGGAGATGATCTGCGCGATGAGCGACCGACCGAGCAGGTCGTCAAGGCCCGCCCACAGCAGATAGGCGACGCCCGCGAGCGCCGCCGAGGCGAGGAGGATGCGGATGAGGGCGTCGAGCGTCTCGCGTCCCTCGAGGCGCCCGTTCAGCCCGCGGCGCAGGTAGATGACCTGACCCCAGGTCATCGCCGCGCTGCCGACCGCCGTGCCCAGGACGATCCCCGCGATCCCGAACGGCTTGTAGAGCGCGAGCGCGACGACCGCATTGACGACAAGCGACATGGCGCTCAGCTTCGTCGGCAGCCACGGTCGCCGGACCGAGAAGAACGTGCGCGTGAGCAACAGGTTCACCCCCGCGAACGGCAGGCTGAACGAGAACCAGAACAGCGCTTCGGCGACGAGCTTGGTGGACCCGGTGTCGAACTGGCCGCGCTGGTAGACCAGTCGCGTGATCGGCGTGGCGAGCACGAGCGTGCAGGCCGCCGCGGGCACGAGCAGGAGCAGGATCTGCCGCGTGCCCGTGCCGGTCAGCGCTCGCATCCCGTCGGCATCGCGGCGCGTCGCCAGGCGCGACAGCGACGGGAACAACACGGTCGCGATCGCGACGCTGAACATGCCTTGCGGCAGCATGTAGATCCGGAAGGCCGCATCGATCGCACGCGGCCCCTCCTCGGAGACGTTGCCGCCGAGCGTCGAGTTGATGACCATGTTGAAGTTGATGAGGCCGAGGCTCAGCGTCACCGGCAGCATGAGCGCGAGCACCTGCTTGACGCGCGGATCGCCGAAGTCGACTTTGCGCGCGAAGGCGAAGTCGAGCTGTTTCAGGACGGGCAGCGCCATCGTGAGCTGCACGAGCGTGCCGATGAGCACGCCGATCGCGTAGGCGTAGAGCTGGTCGGTGCCGTGGAAGAACGGCCGCAGCACGACGAGCGCGACGATGATGACGACGTTCCAGACCAGCGGCGAGAGCGCCGGGATCGTGAAGTGGTCGTACGCGTTCAGGATCCCGACGAGCAGCCCGTTGAGCCCGAGCAGCAGGACGATCGGGAACAGCACCTGAGACAACCCGACGGTCAGGTCGTCGAGTTGGTGGTTGAAGTCGCTGCCGGTGAGCAGCGGCATGAGGTACGGCGCGAGCAGCACGAAGAACACGCCGATGCCGACGAGCGCGGCGACGATGAGCGCCACGAACGTGGAGGCGAGCTGGTAGGCCTCCTTGCGGCGCCCCTTCTCGAGCAGCTCGGTGAAGACCGGCACGAACGCGGCGCTCAACGCCGCGTCCGCGAAGAGGTTGCGAACGAGGTTCGGAATCTGGAAGGCGAGCGTGAACGCCGAGAACGCGCCACTCGTGCCGAAGTAGCTGGACGCGACGATCTCGCGGACGAGGCCCGCGATTCGCGACAGCCCGGTGAGCACCGAGAAGATCGCCGTGTTGCGGGCGATCCGCCCTTTGGCCACGGGCTGGCGCCCTTCGTTCGGGCGATCTGCGGACGCCATCGGTGCGCTACTCTAGGGACCGCCGCGGCCGATGCCCGCGGCTCTTTCACGCTGATGGCAAACATTCACTCCCAGAAGAAGCGGATCCTGCGCACCGAGCGCGAGCGCCTGGAGAACCGCCACTACACCTCCGCCGTGCGGACGTACTTCCGCCGCCTCGAGGCCGCGGTCACCGCCGGCGACGACGCGGCCGCCGACGCCGAGCACAAGACGCTTGTCAGCACGATCGACAAGGCCGTCAAGCGCGGCGCGATGCACCGCAACACCGGCGCGCGCAAGAAGTCCCGCGCCGCCCGCGTGCGCAAGTCCGCCGCGAGCTGAGCGCAGGCCGCGTCAGCGCGGCGCCGGCGTTGTGGCTTCCCCTTCGCGCTGCGCGCGATGGACGGCCTCGACGACGTCGTGCGGGTTCGCGACGCCCTTGAACTGAAAGTCGTAGTCGTCGCCCGCGGCCGTGTCGAAGTCCACCGTGCCGATCTGCAGCACGCGCTCGAGCACGGACTGGTTCGTGTTGACGTTCTGCACCCGGTTGATCTGCGTCTGCTGCTCGGCGCGAGCCACGATCCCGCGGCGGATGTGCAGGCGGTTGTTGGAGATCGTGTACGTCGTGAACAGCCGCTTGACGTACCCCGCGACCAGCCCGACCGCCAGGACGACGAGAAAGACGAGCACGACCGTGCCCTTGTCGACCTTGTCACCGCTCGCGCGGGTCACCCCGGCAGCGATCGCGCCGGCGATGACCGCCACGAGCAGGCACTTGAAGTAGAAGCCGAGGATCGAGCGCCACGACGGGTGCCCCTCGAAGATGATGTGTTCGCCCTGTTCGAGCTCCATGCGCCGCGAGCCTATCCGGCTCGCTCGGCGCTGCGCAGCCCACCTCGCGCCCAGACCACGACGAGCGCGAACAACCCGGCGAGGCAGGCGGCGGAGATCGCGACCTTCTCGGGCTCTCCGGAGACGAATCCGCGCGCGGCCTCGAGGAACGCCGTGACGGGGTTGTAGCGCGCCACGTCGTGCACCCAGCCCGCGATGAGGTTGAGCGGGACGTACACCGGCGCGAGGAACAGCAGGATGAAGATCGGCATCTGCATGAGCGGCGCCGCCTGCATCGTGCGCAGCCGCATCGCGATGCCGGCGGCCCACAGCGTCGAGACCATGCTCACCGCAAGCGCCATGACGAGCAGCCCGAGCAGGTCGGCGATCGAGCCGTCGATCTGCATTCCGCTGATCAGCCCGGCCACGAACACGACGCAGATCACAAAGAGCGCGCGCGTCAGGGCCGAGAGCATGTAGCCGATGACGATGCCGCCGCGATTGGGCGCCGCGAGCAGCAGGCGCCGGGCGAAGCCGAACTCGAAGTCCGCGGCGATCGCGAAGCCCGTGAAGACCCCGCCGAAGGCGGCCGCCTGGATGCAAACGAACGCGAACTGAAACGACGTGTACCCCGATGGGAAGTCGAAGTTCGGCGCGTTCTGCACGCCCGACAGCCCACCGGCGAAGGCGATGAAGAAGAACAGGGGAAACAGCACGCTCGGGAGGATGAACGCCGGGTTGGTGAACGAGTTGTGGATGCCGCGCCAGGCGACGGAGAGGGCGACGGAGCGGGTGCGGGCGAGGTTCTTCATGTCCGCGTCAGCCTCGTGCGCAGCGCCCGCGCGCTGAGGGTCAGAAAGAAGACGGTCGCGGCGGCGGCGATGCCAAAGGCCGGCAGCAGCGCGCCGGAGTCCCAGCCCGTGATCACGAGGCTGCGGATTCCCTCGACGAGGTAGGACACGGGGTTGTACGTGGCGACCGTGCGAAACCAGTCCTGCTGGATGAGGTCGCGCGGGAAGAACGCCGAGCTGAGGAACAGCATCACGAAGAACAGCGGGAAGAAGCCTTGGACGGCCTGCGCGCTGCCGACCCGCAGCGCAACGAACATGCCGAAGCACGCGAACGCGAACGAGATCGAGACCGCCAGCAGGAGCAGCACCAGCGCGCCGCCGACCCCGGACGCGATGCCGACGCCGAGGAGCAGGCCGACGATGAGATAGGTCACCGCGCCGACGAACCCCATGAACAGCGCGCCGCCGAGCTGGCCCGTCAGCAGCGCCGCATCGGACATCGGCGTCATCGCGAGGCGATCCAGGAAGCCGCCCTCGATGTCACGAGCGAGGTCCTGGCCGCCGTTGAGCGCCGCGAACAGCGCCCCCTGCATGAACGGGACGGCGAGGGCGAAGTCCAGGTAGCTCGTCGTCGGGAAGCCGGGCAGCTTCGTCGCAGCATCCAGGCCCGACGTGTTGACCGCGAGCAGAACCAGCGGGAACACGACCGGGAAGATGACCTGCGCGGGCGCGCGGATGATGTGCTTGATGGCCCGCCCCGCGAGCAGGCCGACCTGCCCCGCCATGTTGCTGGAGTGCAGCGCGGTCACGCCGCCTCGCGCTCAGGCGCCGGCGTCTCGCCGACTCCGTGATCGGCCGCGCCTTCGAGGCTGCGCCCGGTCTTGGCCAGGAACACGTCGTCGAGCGTCGGCTCGTGCAGCGCGAGATGCGCCACGTGCACGTTCGCGACGTCGAGCGCTCGCACGATGTCAGCGAGCTGCTCGGCGCCGGAGCGCAGCCGCACCGCGATCGAACCCGCCTGGCGCTCGGCGACCAGTTCGCCGAACGGCGCCATCGCCTTGCTCGTCGCCGCGCAGTCCTCCGCGTCGCGCGGGATGACCTCGACGGTCGGGCGCGACACCTGAGCCTTGAGCGCCGCCGGCGTGCCCTCGGCGACGATCTTGCCGTCGTCGATGATGCCGACGCGATCGGCGAGCACGTCGGCCTCCTCGAGGTACTGCGTCGTGAGGAAGACGGTCGTGCCCTCCTCACGGGCGAGACGGGCGACCTCGTCCCACATCGCCGTGCGCGACTGCACGTCGAGGCCGGTCGTCGGCTCGTCGAGAAAGAGGATGCGCGGGCCGTGCAGCAGCGCGAGGGCGAGGTCCAGGCGCCGCTTCATCCCGCCGGAGTACGTCGAGGACTTGCGGTCGGCGGCGTCGGCGAGGCCGACGCGCTCGAGCAGCTCGTCGCCGCGTCGGCCGCGCTCGGCGCGCGGGATGCCCTGCAGCCCGCCCTGGAGGCGCATGTGCTCGCGCCCGGTCAGCATCGGGTCCAGCGCGACGTCCTGGAGCGCGACGCCGATGGTCGCGCGGACCCTGGCGCCCTCGTGGGCGACGTCGAAGCCCGCGACGCGCGCGCTGCCCGAGGTCGGCGGGAGCAGCGTCGTCAGGACCTTGACGGTCGTCGACTTGCCCGCGCCGTTGGGCCCGAGGAAGCCGTAGATCTCGCCTTCGGCAACCTGAAGATCGATGCCGTCGACGGCGCGGATGCCGCCCTTGAACTCGCGGACGAGGTCGTTGACTTGGATTGCGGGTTCGGTGGCCATGCGCGCCAGAGTAGTCAAAGTTCATTGAGGTTGTCAACCATTGCCTTCATCGACTATCGTGTGAGGCAATGGCCGAGACGCTCAAGCGACCGGATGCCGCGCAGGAGGCCTGGGGTCTCATCGGCAAGCTGTTCTGGGAGATGCGCCCGCGGATGCTGCGCATCGCCGCCGAGGAGGGCCTCACCCCGCCCCAGCTGTTCGCGTTGCGCGCACTGGATCCCGACAACCCGGTCCCGATGCGCGAGCTGGCCACGCAGCTGCACTGCGACAACTCGAACGTCACGGGTCTCGTCGACGGCCTCGAGGCGCAGGGGCTCGTCGAGCGCCGCTCGGCCGACCACGACCGCCGGATGCGCATGCTCGTGGTGACCGACCGCGGCATCGAGGTGCGCGATCGCATGCGAACCGCGATGGGCGAGGTTCCGGCCCCGATCGCAAAGCTCAGCGCCGCCGATCAGCGCACGCTGCGCGACGTGCTGCGCCGCGCCTTCGCCTGACGTGGCCGCCTCCGAACGCAAGCGCCGCATCGTCAGGGCGCTTCAGGTCCGCATCTTAAATCCGCCGATCCGGGCCCTCGCCACGCGCGGGCTTCTCCCCGGCGTCGCGGTGCTCGAAACGATCGGCCGCAAGAGCGGCCAGCCTCGTCGCACCCCGGTCTCCAACGGCCTCGAGCGGGGCACCAACACCTTCTGGATCGTCGCCGAGATGGGCCGCAAGGCGGCGTACGTGCGCAACATGGAGGCGAACCCCTCGGTCCGCATCCGCGTCCGCGGCCGCTGGCGCATCGGCGAGGCGACGCTGCTGGACG
>JAWVGM010000071.1:0-4205 GCA_033855075.1 Solirubrobacteraceae bacterium
CCGCCGCAGGGCGGGCGCAAGCATCCCCACCAGGAGTTCCTGTCGATCGACACGACGAACGTCCTGTTCATCTGCGGCGGCGCGTTCGCGAACCTCGACAAGGTCATCGAGCGGCGCATCGGCTCCAACGGCATCGGATTCGGCGCGAAGGTCACGTCGCGCTCCAGGCAGGACAAGGGCGAGGTGTTCGCCCAGACGCTGCCCGAGGATCTCGTGAACTACGGCCTGATCCCGGAGTTCATCGGCCGCCTGCCGGTCGTCTCGGCCGTCCACCAGCTCACGCGCGACGACCTCATCACGATCCTGACCGAGCCGCGCAACGCGTTGGTGAAGCAGTTCCAGCGCTTCTTCAGCTTCGACGGCATCGAGCTCGTCTTCAGCGACGAGGCGCTTGTGTCGGTCGCCGAGAAGGCGCTGGCGCGCGAGACCGGCGCCCGCGGCCTGCGCTCGATCATCGAGGAGACGCTGCTCGAGGTGCAGTTCGAGCTGCCCTCGCGGCGCGACGTGAAGAAGTGCGTCGTGACGAAGGAGACGATCGAGAAGGGCCTGTCGCCGACGCTCGTCACCGAAGCCGCCCCCGAAGTACCCCAGTCGCGCCGCGCCGAGTCGGCGTAGCTCCCGTAGCGCGCGGGTGCGCACGATCCATCAGCGACGAGGCGCCGTTGCCTGTGTGCTGACAGCGGCGCTGATGGCGGGCTGCTCCTCTCACGACGACGCGCCCGGCAGCACGCCTGACGGCGTGGCGCGACCGACCGCTGCCAAGCCGCCGCCGTGCGCCAGCTCGCTGCTGCGCGCCGAGGGCTACTACGAGCGCGCCAGCGGGAGCGTGTTCGGCTACGTCGTCGTCTGGAACAGCAGCGACGGCGCCTGCGCGATTGCCGGAGGACGGCCGCTGGTGCGCGCGCGGGAGGGCGCGCGCGACGTGCGGCTGGAGACGGGCAACCCGCGGCTGTTCGACGTGCGCTCCCCGGCCCGGATCGTGCTCGCGCCCGGCCGCCCACGCCAGGTGTACGGCAAGGGTCCGCGCGGAGCCGGCTTCTACCTGGAGTGGTTTGCCTCCTGCGTCGACGCCCGCGCCGTCACGCTCAGCGTTCTGCTCCCAGGACTCGACACGCCCGTGCCGCTTGCGGGCGGCGAAAAGCCCGTGCTGCCCTCGTGCTACGCGGGAGCCACGGCAGACCGCCTGCCTGCCAGCAAGCGGCGCACCGTGATCGCCGTCTCCGATCTGATCCCGCGCCTGGAGCGCTACAGCCCGTTCTGAGGCCGTTCCAGCCTCTGGATCGCCAAGAGGGCCTCGACGTCGGTCTGATCCTGCGGACGGTTCGCGGCGCGCTTCATCGCCAGGAGATGCTCAATCGAGGCGATCAGGATCTCGAAGCCATCGAAGTCGATCCGCTCGGCATTGGCCTTCAGCGCTTCGTATCCCGGTGATCCGTCGGGATCGACGAGCAGGTCCAGCCCACCCTCCGGGGTGTCGAGGGTGAGGATCTCCATGCCGCGCAGGGTGCGGGCATCCGGCACGAAAGGGATGTCCTCGTCGATGTTGCGCAGCCTCGCGCCGAGGTCGACGAGCACCGCTCCGAGCGCGTCGAGATTGGCGGGATCGCGCGAGTAACACACGTCCAGGTCCTTCGTATTGCGCTCGTAGCCGTGGGCGATCACCGCCACCCCGCCGACGACTACGAAGTCAACCTTGGAGCTTGCCAGCCGGACGAGCAAGGATGAGATGTCAAGTACGGGCGGCACGTTCGCGCGACCGCGTGGCGGCGGTCTGCAGGCGGCGCATGTCCTTGTGCATGCGCTCGACGCTCTTGATCCGCTCCGCGGGTGTGCGCTGGAGCGCCTGACGAATGAGGCTCGTGTCGATGTTGCCCCATGCCGGCGCAATGAGCTGGAGGCGGTGTCCCGTCGCGCGGAGGGTGCGGTCGAGGGTCTCGACGGTCGGGTTGGCGCCCTGGCGCTCGAGCTTGGCGATCGCCGATTGGCTGATGCCGAGGCGGGCAGCGAGCTCGGCCTGAGTCAGCCCGGCGGCGCGGCGGGCATCGCGGATGAGCAGGTCCGGTCGCACGTTCGAAGTATAACCTTGAGGTCATGATCGGCCGAGGCGGGCGCCTGGGTACGATGCGTCGCATGGCCCTCCCGATCACCCGCGTCCGCGCGATGCCGTGGCTCATGGTGCTGCAGCTCGCCATGACGCTGCGCCGCCACTGGAAGTACCTGACCCCCGGCGAGCGCACGCAGCTCGCGTCGCTGGTCAAGAAGTCGCAGGGCTCGCCGGGCAAGCTCACGCCGGCCGAGCGCGCCGACGTGCGGATGCTCGTACGCAAGCTCGAACCGATCGCGATCGCCCGCAGCGTCGTGCCGATAGGGCGCAAGGCCGTCGCCCGCCGGCGCTAGACGCGCCCGACCGCGGGGCCGCTGGCGGCCCGGGCGCTCCATAGACTGACTGGTCACATGGGAGCACTCGAGGAACGCACGCGCTTCGAACCGGCCGAGGTGGAGCCGCCGATCGTGCAGCGGTGGCTCGACAGCGGCCTTGTGCACCCGCAGCCGGGCGGCACACCGGAGGAGAACTTCTCGATCGCGGTGCCGCCGCCGAACGTCACCGGCGTGCTGCACATGGGCCATGCGCTCAACGGCTCGATCCAGGATGTGCTCGCGCGCGCAAACCGCATGCGCGGTCGGCGCACGAAGTGGATCCTGGGCACCGACCACGCCGGCATCGCGACGCAGCGTCAGGTCGAGAAGCGGTTGATCGAGGAGGGCACGTCGCGCGAGGAGCTTGGCCGGGAGGCGTTCGTCGCGCGCGTGTGGCAGTGGCGCGAGGAGCACGGCGGCCAGATCATCGATCAGTTCAAGCGCCTCGGCGCGACGCTGGACTACGAGGACGAGCGCTTCACGATGGACGAGCGCTACGCCGCGGCGGTGCTGAAGGTCTTCGTCGAGCTCTACGAGCAGGGCCTGATCTACCGCGACAACTACATGGTCAACTGGGATCCGGGCCTGAAGTCGGCGATCTCCGAGCTCGAGGTCGAGGAGCGCGAGGGGATCGTCGACACGATGTACTCGATCGCCTATCCGCTGGCTTCCGGCGAGGGCGAGCTCGTGATCGCGACCGTGCGCCCGGAGACGCTGCTCGCCGACACTGCGGTCGCCGTGCATCCCGACGACGAGCGTTACGCGGACCTAGTCGGGCAGGAGGTCATCCTGCCGCTCGTCGGGCGGCGGTTGACGATCATCGCCGACGAGTACGTCAAGACCGACTTCGGCACGGGCGCGCTGAAGATCACGCCCGGCCATGACCCGAACGACTTCGAGATCGGCAACAAGCACGCGCTCGAACGCGTCAGCGTCATCGGCGAGGACGGCCTCATGACCGCGGCCGCGGGCGAGCGCTATACGGGGCTGACCGTCGCCGAGGCGCGCGAGCGCGTCGTCGCCGACCTCGACGAGCAGGGCCTGATCCGCGCGCGCGACGAGTACGTCCACACCGTGCCCTTCAGCCACCGCTCGGGCGAGCGCGTCGAGCCGCTGATCTCGCTGCAGTGGTTCATGCGCATGGACGAGCTCGCGGCACCCGCGATGGAGGTCGTCCGTGAGGGGCGCGTGCGCATCCATCCCGAATCGCAGCGCAAGCGCTATCTCGACTGGCTGGCGGAGATCCGCCCGTGGTGCATCTCGCGCCAGCTGTGGTGGGGTCATCAGATCCCGGTCTGGTATCGCGGCGAAGAGACGTATTGCGGCATCGAGGCGCCCGAGGGCGAGGGCTGGACGCAGGACCCCGACGTGCTCGACACGTGGTTCTCGTCGGCGCTGTGGCCGTTCGCGACGCTCGGCTGGCCCGACGAAACCTCCGAATTGCAGGCCTTCTATCCGACCGACGTGCTCTCGACGGCGCGCGACATTCTGTTCTTGTGGGTCGCGCGGATGGTCATGATGGGCCTGCGCTTCCCCGGCGACATCCCGTTCTCCGACGTTTACGTGCACTCGATCATCCAGGCGCCCGACGGACGGCGGATGAGCAAGTCGCTGGGCACCGGCATCGACCCGCTGGACCTCATCGACGGCGGCCCGCGCCCGCCGGTCTTCAAGGAAGGCGGCAGCTTTCCCGCCTACGGCGCCGACGCGCTGCGCTTCGGCCTGCTGGCGATGTCCTCGACGCAGGACGTGCGCTTCAGCGAGGAGAAGATCCAGCAGGGCCAGGC
>JAWVGM010000072.1:0-95932 GCA_033855075.1 Solirubrobacteraceae bacterium
GTTTACCGCGGTAAGCGCGGCGCGATGATCCGGTACGCCTTCAGCCCCAGGCCGAGGCGCTCTCGGTCCTCGGACTGCATGGGGTCCAAGCCGGTGAGATCACGCACGCGCTCGAGGCGGTAGGCGACCGTGTGACGGTGAGCGTGGATCGCGGTCGCGGTCGCGCTCATGTGGCAGTTCGCCGCGAGGTACGCCTCGAGCGTTCCCACCAGATCGGTGCGGTACTGGTCGTCGTAACGGACGACCGGCGCGACCGTGTCCTCGTAGAAGGAGCGCACCTCCTCGGGGTGTGACGCGAGGACGCGGAACAGCAGCCGGTACGTGCCCTGGTTGATGTCCTCGGCGATCGGCTCGCCCGAGACGGTGAGCACGTCGAGGACGAGCTCGGCCTCCTGCACGGCGCGGCCGAGCTCGGCCGGGTCGTTGTAGAAGGACGACAGCCCGACGGTGCCGTGGCGCTGCAGGCGGCTCGCGAGCCGCGCAGCGGCCGCGAGCGTCGCCTCGGCCGGATCGTCGCCCGCGAACGCGGGCAGCAGCGCGTAGACCCGCCCGGCCTGCGCGCCGCCGGATGCCTCCATGTGCTGGGCGAGCGCGCCCGGCAGGTCCTCGGCGATCGTCGCCACGACGTGGCGCGGGCGCTCCGTGTGCAGCTCGGCGCACAGCGCGATCGCGCCGCGGCTGAGGTCGCAGCCCAGACGCGCGCCGCGCCGCACGAGCTCGTCGGCGGGCATACCCGGCCCGGCACGCAGGTCCTCGAGGAACGAGCCGCGCAGGTTCTGCTCGACCTCGTCGCGCGCCTCCTCGACGGCGACCTCGGTGAGCGAGGCGACCGCCGCGAGGTGCAGGTACTCGGCCGCCTCGCCCGGCGCCGCGGTCGCGCCCTCGAGCAGCAGCACCATGCCGACGGTGTCGTCGCCCGACGCGATCGGCACCTCCGCCGCGACGTGGCGCGGCGTGTTGGCGGGGCGATCCTGCACGCAGTCGGCGACGTAGCGTCGCAACTCGGGCAGCCGCTCGGCCGCGGGCGAGCCCGCCGGTGCGAGCGCTGCCGCGCCCAGGCGCGGCACCACGATCGCCACCGGGCCGCCGACCGCCTCGGCCGCGAGCTCAGCGACGCGCTCGAGGCCGTCACCGGCGAGCACGGCGTCGACCATGCGCAGGTGCAGCCCCCTCAGACGTTCGACGAGGGTGGCCGCTGTTCCGGGGGCGGCCACCCTCGGCCCCCCCTAGCCCGACGCCGCGGCCGCGGCCGCCGCGTCGGGGTGCGCCTGGAGTGTCTCCTCGCCCGACTCGCCGGTGCGAATCCGGTAGGCCTCCTCGACCGGCATGACGAAGACCTTCCCGTCGCCGACCGCACCGGTCCGCCCGTGCTTGAGGACGGTGTCCACGATCGTCGGCACATCCTTGGTCGCGACGACGCACTCGACCTTCACCTTCGGGCGCAGGTAATTCGTCAGCTCCGCCCCCCGGTAGCGCTCCGTGATGCCCTTCTGGCGCCCGGATCCCTTGACCTCGCTGATCGACAGCGACGGGAACCCGAGCGACAGGAGCTCCGTGCGGATGGGCTCGAACGCCTCGTGACGTATGTAGGCGATGACCATTTTCATACCGGCATCTCCTTGGGCTTGGTCTCCATCGCCACCGGTGCCACCGGGACCGTCGCCGAAGCGCCGCCCCCGTAGCCGATGAGCTCAGCCGGAGGGATGAACTGCTCCGGGTAGCCGTACATACCGTGCTCGGAGATGTCCAGACCGGCGTCCTCTTCCTCTTCGCTGACCCGTAGGCCGTAGGTCTTCTTGATCACCCAGAACGTCGCGTAGCTGGCGATGAACACGAACGTGAACGCGACCATGAAGCCGACCGCCTGAGCGACGAGCTGCCGGAGCGAGCCCGAGTAGACCAGGCCACCGTTCGGGTCGCCGAACGCGTTGTACTTGGCGAACCGCGGCGAGGTGAACAGGCCACAGGACAGCGTGCCCCAGATGCCCGCGACACCGTGCGCCGACAGCGCGCCGACCGGGTCGTCGATGTACTTGTCGATCGCGTAGATGCAGATCGGCACGATCAGGCCGGCCACGAGGCCGATCGGGATCGCGGCCCACAGCTCGACGTAGCCCGACGGGGCGGTGATCGCGACGAGCGCCGCGATCGCACCGTTGCCGGACATGCCGATGTCGAGCGTCTTCTGCTTCCAGTAGCTCGAGATCAGCGCGCCCAGCACACCACAGGCGGCGGCGAGGTTCGTGACGATGAGCACTTCAGGGAAGCGGCCGTCGAGCGCACCGAGCGTGGAGCCCGGGTTGAACCCGAACCAGCCGAGCCACAGGATGAGCACGCCGAGGCCGAACAGCGGCATGTTGTGCCCGGGGATCGCCCGCGGCTTGCCGTCTGCGCCGTACTTGCCCTTTCTCGGGCCGAGCAACAGCAGCGCCGCCAAGGCGCCCGTCGCCCCGATGAGGTGGACCGCCGTCGAGCCGGCGAAGTCCTGCATGCCGGCGATGCCGGTGCCGAGCCAGTCGCCCTGCTGCAGGAAGCCGCCACCGAAGACCCAGTGCGAGCCGATCGGGTAGATGAGCGTCGAGAAGACGACCGCGTACATGATGTACACGCCGAACTTGATGCGCTCCAGGGTGGTTCCCCAGACGATCGCGAGCGAGACGGCGCAGAAGACGAACTGGAAGAAGAACTTCGATTCGACGGTGGCGTTCGACAGGCCCATGACGGGGAAACCCGTCAATGGATCGCCGAAATCACGGAGCATGAATCCCTTCGTGCCGATCAATCCGGTCAGACCGTGCTTCTCAGCACCGAACGCGAACGCGAAGCCGACGAAGTAGTAGCCGATCGCCGCGATCGAGAAGTTCGTCAGGATCTTTGCGACGACCGTGCCGGCGTTCTTCTGTCGCGAGAACCCGATCTCCAGGAAGGCAAAACCCGCCTGCATGAACATCACGACCATGCCGGCGACGATCACCCAGATCGAGTTGATCGCCGCGGACTGCGGGAACGGTGCCAGCGACCCGTCCGGTTTGATGGTGTCTGCCGATGCCACCATCGGCAGCGCCAGCATGATCAGCAACCCGGCCCCTACAGCGGGCAGCACCTTCAAGGCCAGCGTACGTCTCATGCATCCTCCTCGATCGAAACCAGCGTCGGGTGGCATGCTCGACGTACGCCTGGCACGCGTCTTTGTCCAACTGTCGAAAGATCGACCCGAGCGCTTCGCCATCGAGGATTGACAGCGGCGGACGAGCCTCCTTTACTCACGCGTGGACAACCGCGACCGCGGTTGCCTGTCCGGATGGACAAGGCTTGCCCGGCGGCTCAGGGCTACAGTCATCGCGCCTACCAGCAAGGAGGACCATGCCCAGAAGTCGCCAGGAGAATGTGACCGCCGCCCAGTGGAGTTCCAACGGCGGGGCACTCGGCTCCCCAGATCTGACCATCGCCGGCAACGAAGTCTTCGGCGCGAACGTCTTCAGCACCGCAGTCCAGCGCCAGCGCCTGCCCAAGCACGTGTTCAAGGAGCTGCAGTCCGCGCTCGCCAAGGGCGAGGCGCTCGACACGTCGCTGGCCGACGCGGTCGCACAGGCGATGAAGGGCTGGGCGATGGAACGCGGTGCGACGCACTACACGCACTGGTTCCAGCCGCTGACCGGAATGACCGCGGAGAAGCACGACTCGTTCTACAGCCCGACCGGAGACGGCACGGCGATCGCCGACTTCTCCGGCAAGGAGCTCATCCAGGGCGAGCCGGACGCGTCGTCGTTCCCCACCGGCGGCATCCGCGCGACGTTCGAGGCCCGCGGCTATACGGCGTGGGACCCCACGTCGCCCGCGTTCATCCTCGAGAACCCCAACGGCGCGCTCCTGTGCATTCCCACCGCGTTCGTGTCGTGGACCGGCGAGGCCCTGGATACGAAGATCCCGCTGCTGCGCTCGATGGACGCGCTCTCGAAGTCGGCCATCCGGGCGCTGGGGCTGCTCGGCGACAACGAGGCCCAGCGCGTGTTCACGACGGTCGGCCCCGAGCAGGAGTACTTCCTGATCGACGAGCAGTACTACTACGAGCGCCCCGACCTGGTCACGACCGGTCGGACCCTGTTCGGAGCCAAGCCGCCCAAGGGCCACGAGCTCGACGAGCACTACTTCGGCTCGATTCCCGAGCGGATCCTCGCCTGCATGATGGAGACCGAGCGCGAGCTCGCGAAGCTCGGCGTGCCGGTCAAGACGCGCCACAACGAGGTCGCGCCCAACCAGTACGAGCTCGCCCCGCTGTATGAGAACTCCAACGTGAGCTGCGACCACCAGCAGCTGACGATGCAGCTGCTGCAGAATGTCGCCCGGCGCTATGGGCTCGTGTGCCTGCTGCACGAGAAGCCGTTCGCCGGGGTCAACGGATCGGGCAAGCACAACAACTGGTCGATGGGGACCGACGGCGGCGCCAACCTGCTCGAGCCAGGGGACACGCCGTCGAAGAACCTGCAATTCCTGTTCTTCTGCGCGGCGGTCATCGCGGCGGTCAACAAGCATCAGGCGTTGCTGCGCGCATCGGTGGCGAACATCGGCCAGGACCACCGGCTCGGCGCCAACGAGGCCCCACCGGCGATCATCTCGATCTTCCTCGGGGCGGAGCTCGAGAGGGTCTTCAACGCGATCGCCGCCGGTGAGGCCGCGGCGGAGTCAGACAACGGGTTCCTCGGCCTCGGCACGCCCGTGCTGCCGCCGCTGCCGCTGCACGGTGGCGACCGCAACCGGACCTCGCCGTTTGCGTTCACGGGCAACAAGTTCGAGTTCCGCATGCTGGGCTCGAGCTCGTCGCTCGGGATGCCCAACACGGTCCTGAACACGATCGCCGCGGAGGCGATCGACGCGCTCAGCGACGCCCTCGAGGGCAAGCTCGGCGACGGCGCGTCGCTCGAGGAGGCCGTCATCGCGGTCGTCAAGGACGCCTATTCCGCCAACGAGCGCATCGTGTTCAGCGGCGACAACTACGCCGACGAGTGGTACGCCGAGGCGAAATCCCGCGGGCTCGACAACCTGGCGAACACGGTCGACGCCCTGCCGTGGATCACCGCCGAGTCGACCGTCGCGGCGATGGAGCACTACGGCGTGCTCTCCGAGCGCGAGCTCGAGGCCCGCGCCGAGGTGCTGACCGAGCAGTACTTCGTCAAGGCGAACATCGAGGCGGAGGCGGCGGCGGCCATCGCGCGGACGATGTTGCTGCCGGCGACTGTGCGACACCTCAACGAGTTGCTCGCCAGCGAGCGCAAGGGCCTCATAGACGAGTTCGCTCCGCTCGTGGCGCAGTTCCACGAGGCGATCCGGAAGCTCGAGGCCGCCAACGAGGACCCCGGTCTCGAGGGGGCCGAGCTCGCGGCCTACATGCGAGACAGTGTCATCACCGCGATGGCCGAGGTCCGCGAGGTCGCCGACGAGCTCGAGAAGCTCGTGGCCGACGACTTGTGGCCGCTGCCGAAGTACTCGGAGATCCTGTTCATCAAGTAGCCCTACCTGCCGAATCGAACCGGTGAGAGCCCCGTCGTCAGGCGGGGCTCTCGTCGTTAACCGCTCTTGCGAGCCGCTGTGATCGCGCGGTCGAGGTATGGCCCCAGCGTGCGCGAGAACGTACGGGTCAGGTGGCCGATGTCCTTGATCACCAGCACCCCGCCGATGACCGGGAAGCAGTTCTTGGACCCGCACATGAACGACGTCAGGTCGATGAGCCTGACCTTGTCGGTGGCCGACTGCTCGGCCGCCACCGCCAGATAGTCGGCGTGCAGCGCGCGGCTGCGTGGACGCTTGCAGCGGACACCGGCATTGTGATGGAGCCTGATCTGCGCTTCGACGCAGCGTCTCGTGCCCCGGCCCGCGTGCGGGACGTCGTGGATGTCGAAGACCTCGGTCACGGAGGGGGGAAGTCCCTTCCAGGCGTCGAGAAAGCCCTTGACCTTGGCCGCGCCGAACGACCCCCCGCCCTGAAACCCGGTGTTCCCGGACACGAACACCGTGTGGATCTCGGGATGCCCAGCGAGGTACTTGGCCACGCTGTGGGACCACGCGGCGCAGTCCGCGAGCCGTCCCGCGAACGACGCGAACGTGTAGGGGCACGTCGACTTGTAGATCGACAGCACGCGCCATCCCCTGCGAGCCGCGACGGTGAGCATGGCGGCCCGCCAGTGGCGGGCGTGGCTGTCGCCCATGAGCGCGACCGTCTTCTTGGCGGTCGTGCGTGAGCGGCCGAAGGCGCAGACGCTCGGCTCGAACTTGATCTGCGTGCACGGAGGGTCCGCCTGGACCGCCGCTCGGCTCGGTGCCGGGGTCACCGTCACGTTCAGCGCCCGGTTCGTGCAGGGATGTTCGTGGTCGCGCGCCGCCGCACCGAAGCACCGCGGCGCGGCCTGCACCGGGACGTCGAGGGCTCCGCCGACCCACACGGTCAGACACGTGGCGACGAGCAGGGCGACAAGACAGGTCGGAGCGGTGCGCATGGGGCGGGACCCTACCCGCGGCGCGTCTGAACGCGCGCCGTTGCGCGATTGAACACTGTTCAGCGGAATCTCACGCCCCAGCGGGCATGGCCGCCCTCCACACCGGACTCCGGGCGGCGCCGTGAGCATCTGCGCGCCGCGGCGCGTCACCCGGTTTCGCCATCGGGTCGCCGATCACGCGGCGAGCGGGGCGTTGCGCGACCTGCTCGAGCACCACCGCTTCTCCTACGCGCCCGAGCCGCTGTCGGAGGGCGCCGTCTTCGGTCTCGCCGGCGCGCTTGACCTGCGGGTCCGCACGGCGGCGCATGCCGTCCCCGTGATCGACCTCGAGGGGCGCTGCCAGTCGCTCGAGACCGAACTGTGCGTCCACCTGGGCCTGCACGGCGATGTATGCCGGACGGACGACGAGAGCGCCGGCTGGGATCTGCTGCGCGCCGAGCTCGACGCGGGCCAGCCGACGCTCGTGCGCGCCGACCTGCGCGAGCTCGACTACCGCGACGTGACTCGCCACGACACGCGCCACGCGGTCGTGGTCACGGGCTACGACCTCGATGCCGACGTGGCGTGGATCGCCGACGGCAACTTCCCCGAGCCACAGCGCTGCTCGCTGACGTCGCTCTCGCGCGCGCGGGCGTCGGGGTGGGGTGCCGAGCCGGTCCGCCACGCGATGCTCCGCCTGCTCCCGTCGGCCGGGCTCGCCGATCCGCGCGACGCCGTCACCGCCGCGCTGCGACGGACCGTGCGCACGATGCGCGGCGACGCGAGACCCGCGTTTCCCAACGTCCACAGCGGGCTTGCGGGAGCCGATGCGATCGCCGACACCTGGCCGCTGCTGCCGGGCCTCGCCGGAGACCGGCTCGGCGAGACGCTCGCCGCGATCCGCTTCCGGATTCGCGACGCCGGCACGCGCGGCGCGCTCTACCGCTCGCTGCAGGCCCGCTTCCTGCACGACGCGGCCGCGCTCCTCGGCTCGGACCGCCTCGGGCGCGCGGCGCTCATCTGCGACGACCTCGCCGACACGTGGCGCGCGATCGCCAGCGCGACCGAGGGCGAGGACGCCGAGCTCGCCCACAGGGTGGCCGCGCCCTGGGTGCGGAGGGCGCGCTCGCTCGAGCACGCTCACGTCGAGGTGCTCGCGGGGCACCTCGACGCCGCCTGAGAACCCCCGCTGCGCAACACTCCCCGCGTGATCGAGCCGCTGCCGCGCGTCGTCGCCACGCGCTACGTGACGCCCCTGCGGGAGGGCGGGTCGCTGCCCGGGCTCATCGAGGCCGACGACGACGGGATGTACGTCACGAAGTTCCGCGCGGCTGGACAGGGCGAGGGCGCGCTCGTGGCGGAGGTCGTCGCCGGCGAGCTCGCACGGGCGATCGGTCTGCCGGTGCCCGACCTGGTGGTCGTCGACATCTCGCCCGAGCTGGCGCCGGCCGAGCCCGACGCCGAGATTCAGGACCTGCTCGCCGCCAGCCCGGGACCGAACCTCGGCATGGACTTCCTCCCCGGGGCCCTGCCGTTCACGCTGCCGGCCGATCCGCCGCTGCACCCGGCGTTCGCCGCGGACGTGGTGTGGTTCGACGCGCTCGTGACGAACGTCGACCGCACGCACCGCAACCCCAACCTGCTCGTGTGGGGCAAGAAGACCTGGCTCATCGACCACGGCGCGGCGTTCTTCCGCCAGCACGGCGGCCGCCTCGCCGGAACCGCGCAGGAGCCGGTGCCGATGCTCGCCGAGCACGTGCTGCTCGACCTCGCGGGGCCAATCGGGGAGGCGGACGAGCGGCTCGCGCAGCGCGCGACCGCGGCCGTCGGCGAGGCCGTCGCCGTCGTTCCCGACGCGTGGCTCGGCGTGAACCCCGCCACCCGTCGCGGCGACATCGCCCATTTCCTCGTCCAGCGCCTCGCGGCGCCGCGGCGTTTCGTGAAGGAGGCCGAGCGTGCCCGGGCATGACTCCGACTCCGGCTACGACTCCGGGCGCGAGCGGAGCGAGCGCAAGCCGTTCGCCTACGCGCTGCTGCGCGTCGTGCCGCACGTCGAGCGCGGCGAGTGTCTGAACGTCGGCGTCGCCGTCTACTGCCGCCAGCACGCGTTCCTCGATCTGCGCGCCGGCCTCGACGAGGCCCGCCTCGCCTCGCTCGCGCCCGACCTCGACCCGGAGCCCGTGCGCTCGCAGCTGAGCGCGCTGCAGGCCGCCGTCCGCGGCAATCCGGCCGCCGGCGCGCTGGGCGCGCTACCGCAGTCCGAGCGCTTCGGCTGGCTCGTCGCGCCCTCCTCCACGATCATCCAGCCCTCCGACGTGCATACCGGCCTGACGGACGATCCCGCCGCCACGCTCGAGCGATTGTTTGCCACGCTCGTGCAGTGAGCCGCGGGTCACTGGTTGTTCTTAGGGCGCGCGACAACAGTCGATAGAAAGACCGCGAGACCGCCACGTTCCGGGGCCCTGTGGCTAGCATCGGTACCCAGATGCGCGACTACACCTCAGCCATCCGAACCCATGTGATCCTCTTCGAGGGCGGGATGGGCGCCACGCTGGAGCAGCTCGATCTCTCGCTCGAGCACGACTACAAGCTCCCCGGGCGCGCGCACGAGGCCCTCGTACTGAACCGCCCGGACGTGATCCAGAGCGTCCACGAGGGCTTCCTCGAGGCCGGCGCGGACGCCCTGCAGACCGGCACGTTCCAGGCCAGCCGGCTGAAGCTCGACGAGTGGGGCCTCGGCGACCACACGGTCGAGATCAACCGCCACGCTGCCGAGATCGCCCGCCGCGCGGCCGGCGAGAAGCGCTTCGTCGCGGGCTCGGTGGGCCCGACCGGCTTCCTGCCCGCCTCCGACGACCCGACGCTCGGAGACATCTCCTTCCGCACGCTCGTCGACACGTTCAGCGAGCAGTGCAAGGGGCTCATCGACGGCGGCGTCGACGTCATCCTCATCGAGACGGCGCAGGACATCCTCGAGGTCAAGGCCGCGATCTTCGGCGCGCGCCAGGCGATGAAGGACGCCGGCCGCGAGGTGCCGATCCAGACGCACGTCTCATTGCTGCCCAACGGCGGCAAGATGCTGCTCGGCACGGACATCTCGGCGGTGCTGGCGACGCTCGAGGCACTCGACGTGGCCGCGATCGGGCTGAACTGCTCGACCGGCCCGGAGGACATGCGCGACGCGATCCGCTTCCTCGGCGAGTTCTCGCCGGTGCCGGTCGCCTGCGTGCCGAACGCCGGCATCCCGATCCAGGGGCCGAACGGCGAGACGATCTTCCCGGAGGGACCGGAGGAGTTCGCCGGAACGCTCATCGACTTCGTCGATCGCTTCGACGTGAGCATCCTGGGCGGCTGCTGCGGCACGACGCCCGACCACATCCGCGCGGTCGCCGAGGGCGTGAAGGGGCGTCGCGCAAAGCCGCGGCCGGTCCCCCGCCCGGTCCACGTCAGCTCGATGATCACCGCGACGCCGCTCGTGCAGGAGCCGCGGCCGACGATGGTCGGCGAGCGCGTGAACTCGCAGGGATCGCGCAAGGCGAAGGAGATGCTGCTCGCCGACGACTACGACGGCATCACGCAGATCGCCGAGGACCAGGTCGATGGCGGCGCGCACGTGCTCGATCTCTGCGTCGCGCTCACCGAGCGCGAGGACGAGGACGAGCAGATGCGCCGCGTCGCCGAGCGCGTCTCGCTCAGCCAGCCCGCGCCGATCCAGGTCGACTCGACCGAGCCGCCCGTCATCGAGGCCGCGCTCGAGCAGATCCCGGGCCGCGCGATCGTCAACTCGATCAACCTCGAGGCCGGGCGCGACAAGCTCGACCGCGTCGTGCCGATCGCGCTCGCCCACGGTGCCTGCCTCATCGCGCTGACGATCGACGAGGTCGGCATGGCGAAGACCCGCGAGCGCAAGCTGGAGATCGCGAGGCGCCTGAAGGAGCTGTGCTGCGACGAGCACGGCCTGGATCCGGAGTCGCTCATCTTCGACTGCCTGACCTTCACGCTGACGACCGGCGACGAGGAGTGGCGCCCGTCGGCCGTCGAGACGATCGAAGGCATCCGGGCGATCAAGGAGCACATCCCGATGGTCAAGACGTCGCTCGGCGTCTCCAACGTGTCCTTCGGCGTCGGGCCCAAGGCCCGCGCGGTCCTCAACTCCGTCTTCCTGCACCACTGCGTCGAGGCCGGTCTCGACCTCGCGATGGTCAACCCGAACCACATCACGCCCTACTCGGAGATCGGCGAGGCCGAGCGCAAGCTCGCCGACGATCTCGTGTTCAACCGGCGCGACGACGCGCTGGAGATCTTCATCCAGCACTTCGAGTCGCAGTCCGAGGAGGCCGAGGACGAGAAGGCCGACCCGACCGAGGGCATGGAGCCCGAGGAGGCGCTGCACTTCCACATCCTGCGTCGCAAGAAGGAGGGCGTGGAGGACTGGATCGACCGCTGCGTGGACAAGATCGGCGCGGTCCCGACGCTCAACGACGTGCTGCTGCCCGCGATGAAGGAGGTCGGCGACAAGTTCGGCGCCGGCGAGCTGATCCTGCCGTTCGTGCTGCAGTCGGCGACCGTCATGAAGCGCGCGGTGTCCAAGCTCGAGGACTACCTCGACAAGGTCGAGGGCTACACGAAGGGCACGGTCATCCTCGCGACGGTCTTCGGCGACGTGCACGACATCGGCAAGTCGCTCGTCAACACGATCCTCACGAACAACGGCTACACGGTCGTCGACCTCGGCAAGCAGGTGCCGATCTCGAACATCCTCGAGGCCGCCCAGGAGCACAACGCGACCGCGATCGGGCTCAGCGCGCTGCTCGTCTCGACGTCCAAGCAGATGCCGCTGGCCATCGAGGAGCTGCACTCCAAGGGCCTCGAGTACCCGGTGCTCATCGGCGGCGCGGCGATCAACCGCGACTTCGGCCTGCGCGCGCTGTACCCGCACGGCCGTGACTCCGACGAGATCTACGAGCCCGGCGTCTTCTACTGCAAGGACGCCTTCGAGGGACTGCACAAGATGGACCGGCTCATCGTGAGCGAGGACCGCGAGGCGCTCGTCCGCGAAGTGCGCGAGGCGGCCGACCACTTCCGCAAGTTCGGCAAGGACCCGCCGCCGCTCATCACCGACGACGACTCGGTGCGCTCCGCCGCACGCACCGATGTGCCGATCCCCGAGCCGCCGTTCTGGGGCGCGCGCGAGATCGACGTGCCGCTCGACGACATCTATCCCCATCTCGACACGCACGTCCTCTTCAAGCTGCACTGGGGCGGGCGCGGCGTGAAGGGCGAGGCGTGGCGCAAGCTCGTCGCCGAGGACTTCCAGCCGCGCCTGGAGCGCATGTGGCGCGAGCAGGACTACCTGCGTCCGCGCGCCCGGCTGGGCTACTTCCCCTGCTACAGCGAGGGCAACGAGGTCGTCGTGCTCGATCCCGACGACCGTGAGACCGTGCTCGAGCGGCTCGTCTTCCCGCGCCAGCCCGGCCATCACCGCATCTGCCTCGCCGACTTCTACCGCCCCCAGGACAGCGGCGAGCTGGATGTCGTCGCGCTGCAGGCCGTGACGGTCGGGCCGGAGGTGACCGAGGTCATCACGCGCCTGGAGCAGGAGGGCGAGTTCGCCGAGCAGCTGTTCACCCACGGCATCGGCGTGCAGGCCGCGGAGGGCACCGCCGAGTGGCTGCATTCACGGGTGCGCGAGGATTTCGGCATCGGGCCGGGCGACGGGCGGCGCTACTCGTGGGGCTACCCGGCGTGCCCCGAGCAGTCCGAGCACGAGAAGATCTACCGGCTGCTCGACGCGCCGTCGATCGGGCTCACGCTCACCGGCGGCTTCGCCGTCGAGCCCGAGCAGTCCACGCTGGCGATCATCGCCCACCACCCGCAGGCGGTGTACTTCGGCATGAAGTCGGGGTTCCTGCCCAAGGAGAAGGCTCCGGACGACATCATCGCGGGCTCCGACCGCGACGCCACGACGCGCAAGCTCGACCACGACCCGGAGGAAGGCCCCCCGGCAGACGAGCCGGCGCTCGCGGCAGAAGCGCGCGCGTGACGCCGGCTCGATCGAGCGTCGGTCGTAGCCGCGTTCGCCGCGCGCTCGCAGTCATCGTCGTCGGTCGCGGAGATGTACTTCTGCGGGACTCATGAGGTCGGGTGTACTAGAGGATCAGCGACCAAGGAGGGCGACGGCGAGCGTCATGACGTGGCGGCGGTGTCACGGGCGGGATCTGACAGCAGAGCGACGAACGAGCATGGCCGCTCACGCGCGGGCGCGGCAACCCGATCGGTGCTACTTCCTCGCGACCCGCCGCATCCCGAACAGCCCGTAGCCCACGATCAGCAGGCCGACCACGACGAGCAACGGCGGGAAGTACGTGACCGGCGGCCACGTGCTCGCGAGCTTGTCGAAGTGGGCGCGCTGGGCGTCGAGGACGGGGATGACGTCCTCGCTGAAGTACGCGTCGAGTTGGCTCATCGTGCGCACGGGCGTGCCGTCGAAGCGATGCAGGTCGCCGAGCTTCGGGACCTCGTTCCAGCCGATCGTCACCGCGGTCACGTTCTCGAGTGCCTGGGCGATTCCCGGCGTCTCCTTGCGGAGGGTCAGCAGAAGCCGGTTGCCGCTGAACTTCATCGTCTTGGCGAGGAACGCGAGCAGGTGCGGGACCTCTTGGCCGACCTCGCTGAGCGGGATCGCCTCGAGCACCGCGGTCGTGCGCGGGGCGCGCCCGCGCAGGCGCGTCAGGATCTGCCCCTCGGACAGTCCGGTGCGCTCGGAGATGAAGCGCAGCAGCCGTGGCACCTCCGCGGCAGCGCCGCCGTGGATGGTCGCGACCGGATCGCCGAACTGCACCGCGTCGTGGACGAGCGCGATGCCCTCCCGAGCGCCGGTGACGCGCTGCTCGGTGAAGGCGGGCTTGAACGCCTTGATCGTCCTGTCGGCGGCGCTCAGCCGCGGGAAGTACGACAGGACGAGCACGAGCAGGAGGATCACGACGCCGATCGCGGCCACGGCGGCCCAGGCGCGGCGGCCCGGGTTGCTGCCGCCGGCCGCCGCGCGCGCGCGGATCACGGCGAGGACGATCATGCCCACGCCGATGACGAGCAGCAGCCACGGGATGTAGCCGATGCCGCCCTTGCTGTCCACCTTCTGGAAGTTGTCCGCCTGGTGCTCGACAAGGCCGACGAGGTCGTCGCGGAAGTAGTCGCGCAGCTCCGGGACGGTCCCGACGGGCTTGCCGTCGAAGCGCGTGAACGGCGCCGGGATCTCGTTCCACCCGTTCGCCACGGGCACGATCGCGGCGAGCGTCTGAGCCAGCCTCGGGAAGTTCTCGTCGAGCGTCGCCTGCAGATCGGTCTCGGACATGCTGAGCGTCTCGGCGAGGAACGCGTTCAGGCGCACGATCTCGCGCGTGATGCTCGCAAGGGGCAGCGCGCGCAGGAGGGCCTCGGTGTGCGGGGCTTCGCGCCGTAGCGCGGCGCGCACCTGCGGGTTGGAGAGGTGCGACGCCTTGGCGACGAGCCGGATGAGCTCGGGTCCCTCCTTCGCCCCGCCGCCGCGCGCGGTGACGAGTGGATCGGCGACGTCGACGTACTTCGAGATGAAGTCGATCCCCGCCCGCTCACCGGGCACCTGCGAGTCCTGCAGCGCGGGGCTCGCCGCGTCAACGAGGTCCTGGCCGCCGCCGAGCCGCGGGATGAGCTGCAGCGCCAGGACGACCAGCACGACGACGGCGCCGATCAGCCCGACGCCAACCCACGCCTTCGACGCGGCGTTTGACAGGAGTCCCTTCATGCGTGCTGTTCCCCTCGCGAGTGCGACATGCCCGACGCCGTCGCCTGTTGGCTGGCGCGACCATACACAGGCCCGGCGGGCCGCGTCGACGTGTCCGGAGGGTCGATCACGACGGCCGCTGCCGTGTTATGACTTGGCGGATGCGCCGACGTCTGCGACGTGTCGGGGGAGGTAGGTCGTGAGGAACGCTTTGTGTGCGGTCATTCGTCGGGTACGCGCTGCGGCGCCTGGGATCGGCCTGCTCGTCGCCGCGCTTTGCGTCGCGCCCCTGGCGTCAGCCCAGCAGCCGCCCACGCTGCCCGCGGCGGTCGGGCCGCTGAAGCTCACGGGGACCGGCGCAGCGGGCGGCGGGCATCGCGATCCCGCTGACTGCGCGCGGCGCGCAGGCGGGCGCGCGGATCGAGCTGCAGCGCCTGCTCGAGGGGTCGCGCTGGGCGACGCTGAAGACCGCGACGGCTGATGGGCAGGGAACGGCGCGGCTGAGCTACCGGCCGGCGAGGTCCAGCCGCCGCCTTCGCCTGCGCGCCGCCGTCGGCGCCGTGGCCTCGGCGCCGGTGACCGTGCGCACGCGCGCAGTGACGCTCGCCGCGTTCGGAGACGCGAACTTCGGCGATGGTGTCGGCGCGGTCATGGACAGCCGCGGCGCCTTGTGGCCGTGGCGCGGCGTGGCGCCGACGCTGCGCCGGGCCGACATCGCGTTTGGCAACCTCGAGTGCGCGATCTCCAACCGCGGGTCTGCGGTACCCAAGGAGTTCAACTTCCGAGGTCGCCCCGATCGGCTGACGAAGGTCGTGCGGTTCGCCGGCCTCGACGTCCTCAACCTCGCCAACAACCACGCCGGCGACTTCGGCATGCTTGCGCTGCTTGACACCGTGAGCGCCGTGCGCCGGGCCGGAGCCGCGCCGGTCGGCGCCGGAGCCACATTGGCCGCGGCGCGACGGCCGCAGGTGGTCACGAGGCTCGGTCTGCGGGTCGGATTCGTCGGTTTCTCAGATATCGGTCCCGCGTCGTTCTTCGCCGGCCCAAGCAGTCCGGGCACCTCGAACGCCACGCCGGGGGCGATCGCCGCGAGTGTGCGCGCCGCGCGCCGCCAGGCCGACGTCGTGATCGCGACCTTCCACTGGGGCGTGGAGCGCTCGATGACGGAGAACGAGCGCCAGCGCGCGTTCGCGCGGGTGGCGTTGCGCGCCGGCGCGACCGCCGTGATCGCCGCGCACCCGCACGTGCTGCAGCCGATCCGTCGCACCGGCGCCGGCCGGCACCGGCTCATCGCCTACAGCCTTGGCAACTTCGTCTGGTCGGCGGGCTCAGGAGCGACACGCACCACGGGGATCCTGCGCGTGCGACTCAGCGGCCGCGGCGTCGAGGGGCACACCTTCCTGCGGGCGCGGATCGAGAACACCCGCCCGCGACTGCTCGGCCGATCCTGAAATGCCTCGGTTGGAGTGGCGTTCGCGCCATCGCGCGAAGCGCGAAGCCGATCTGACGCGGATCCCCGCAAAGAGGTCGAGGCCACAGAGCACCGTAGCTGGCGACAAGCGCGAGCGGCGGCGGCCGGTGCCCCGGCCGCCAAGCGAGGCGTTAGGCGGCTTCGCCGGCTGACGCGAAGTCGCGCTCCGGGAGCTCGACCGGCGAGCTGTGCATCGCCCGCAGGCGCACCTCGCGCCAGGACAGCCCCTCCTTGACGAGCGCCGGCGCGCCCATGACCACCGCCGTGGCGATCTCCACCGCCTGCAGGATGATCCCGTACGCCAGCGCATCGGCGTAGCCGACGCCGTAGGCGGAGAGCACCGCGACACACGCCGCCTGGAAGACCCCGAGGTTCGACGGCGTCGCCGGCAGCACCGCGGTGACGTTGACGGCGAACAGGACCGCGGCGGCAGCCCCGAGACCCGCGCGGTCGTCCAGGCCCAGCGCGACGAGGAGCACGTAGCAGGACATCCACTGCACGGCCCAGGCGGACAGCTGCGCGAGTGCCGCGTAGCCGCCCAGGCGCGGGTCGCGGAAGACCCGCAGGCCACCGCGCACCTGCAGCAGCGACGAGCGAGCGAGCGCGACGAAGCGCGCGATGCGGCGCGAGCGCCCGTCCGAGCGCAGCAGCACCGGCGCGACGAGAACGGACATCAGGATCGCGACCGGTGCGATCGCGACGACGAACAGCGCCGTGTGGTGCTTGAAGAGGTGGACGGTGGAGAACATCGTGATCCCCAGCACCACGAGCGCGAAGACGTTCAGCAGCGTCTGGGAGACGATCGTGCCCAGCACGACCGGCAGATGCTCGCGCGCGCGACCGATCCGTCGAGCGACGATGAACGCGCGCGACGGCTCGCCGAGCCGCGCGGGCAGGGTCGCGGACATGAGGACGCCGACGAACGTGCCCTGGAGCGCGTCGATGCGGCGCACGCGGGCGTGCGGCAGCGCCGCTCGCAGGATCGCGTGCCACGCCAGGCCGCGCAGCACCATCGAGACGCACATGAGCCCGAGACCCAGGAGCACCCAGGTCGGGGTCGCCGCGAGCAGCGAGTCGCCGATGCGCTGCAGTCCGATCCGCTGGACGGTGACGTACCCGAGCAGCGCGATCGCGACGCCGAGCAGCGCGAACGCGGCGCGGCGGGCGAGCTTGAGCTCGGGCCGGATCGCGCCCGCGAGCGGCACGGGCTCGAGCGTGGGCAGCCTCTGGGCGGGCACCCGCTCGCCGTCGGCGGGCGTGAAGCCCAGGCGCGAGGAGACGCTCGCGGGCTCGGGCGCGGCGCGGTGGATCTCGATCGCGTCGCCGTAGGCCTCGAGGACCGAGGCTGCGACGTGCGGCCAGGCGTAGCGCTCCGCCGAGCGCGTCGCGGCGGCCGAGAGGTCGGCGATCCGCGGCCGGTCAACGGCGAGGTCGCGCAGCGCCGCGGCGAGCGCCGTCGGGTCTCCCCGCGCCACGAGCAGCCCGTCGACACCGTCGTTCACGACGTCGCGGTAGCCGGCGATGTCCGACGCGACGACCGGCGTGCCCGCCGCGAAGGCCTCGGTAAGCACCATGCCGAAGCTCTCGCCGCCGAGCGACGGCGCGCACAGGACGTCGGCCTGCTCGAGCGTCGCTCGTTTGTCCTCGTCGCTGCACTTGCCCAGGGCGGTGACGCCATGGGTGTCGAGCATGAGCGGTGAGAGCTCGTCCGCGGTCACCCCGACGACGTGCAGCGTGACCGGCACGTGCTCGCGCAGCGCCTCGTAGGCGCGCAGCAGAACGGGCAGGCCCTTGCGCTCGACGGCCTGGCCGACGAACGCGATCCGCAGCGGGTCGGCGGCGCTGCGCTGCGCGCGCGCGACCGGAAGCTCGGGCACGTCGACGCCGTTGGGGATGATCCGGTAGGTGCCGCCGTAGAAGCGCCGGCCGGTCCACGCCGCGGCTTCCGAGACCGCAATTCGCACGTGCAGCCGGTTCAGCCGGCGGCGGGCGCCCATGACGTTCGCGAGGTTGTTGGAGAAGACGTTCTCCGAGTAGCAGTGAAACGTGGCCACGAGCGGAGCGTCGACGGTCATCAGCGAGTCCCACCCGGGAATCGGCGCGACCGGCTCGTGGAGGTGGACGACGTCGTAGCCGCGCTCGAGCTCGCGGCGCAGCGCCACGACCGTCGAGACGCCGTAGGCCACGTTGGAGACCGCGCCGTTGGAGGCGAACCCGAGCGTGCGGCCGAGCGGGACGAGGTACTCGGGCAGGGGTCGCTGCGACGGCCTCGCTCCGCGGTGCAGACGGACGGCGAGGCGGTCGTCGGGATCGACCGGAGACAGCACACGTACGTCGTGACCCGCGGCCTCATACTGCTCCGCGAGCGCCTCGATGTGTCGCGTTACTCCCCCTGGATACGTCCACGAATACGGGGACACCAGCGCGATGCGCATCTGGGCATCCTAATGCCCCCGCACCCGGAGCAGGCAAGCGCTGCGCCGCCGCCGTCAGTTTTCGCGCGCAAGCTCCGGATCGCCGCGGATGTAGCTCGTCGCCAGCGCGAGCACGAACACGCCGAACGCGAGCAGGATCGGGCCGGAATCGTTGAAGAGCGCGCCGATGACCGAGGCGGTCAGGCCGCCCGCGAGCGCCGCCGTCCAGGAGGCCGAGCCGCGTAGCGGCGCGTAGATGCGCTCCCGGTAGCGCACGGCGTACGCGGCGGCCAGGATCGCGATCAGCGTCAGCAGCGGCATCGCTCCCTTCGCGAGCACGTTGTAGGCCAGCGTGTAGCGACGCTGGACGACATCGCGCAGCGAGGTGAGGCTGTCGGCCTGCAGGACCGTGCGCGTGAAGTGCCCGTTGCCGCCGGTCACGAGGTCCATCGCGGCCAGGCCGAACAGCGCGACGACGGGCACCAGGGCGGCGATGACGATCGTGCGTCGCGACGGCCGGCCGGGCAGCATGAGCACGGTGGCGGCCGCCACGCCCGAGCCGACGGTGAGCACGCCGCCCACGTCGGCGCCGAGCTGCCCGGCGCCGACGAACACGCAGAACACGAGGCCGACGATCGCGAACGTGGCGGCCGCCGCGCGCGAGCGTCCGTGGCGCCACAGCAGCGCTCCGACTGCGATGAGCAGCAGGACCGCGAGCGTCGACTCGAGCTCGTTGCCCAGTCCGTAGAAGCGCGATCCCGAGCGCGGATTGACCCCGAGCAGCGAGCGCACGATGAGCGGCGAGCCGGCCACGAGGTCGCCGCAATAGGCGACGAGGGCGACCGCCGACGGCAGGAGCGGCCCGCGCGGCCAGCGTACGAAGCGGTCGGTGAGCGCGCCGAGCGCAAAGCAGCTGACGACGATCATCGCGATCTCCACCCCGCGCGACGGCGCGAGCACGCCAGTCACGAGGAGCACCGAGGGGACCCAGAGGAACGCCAGCGCGCCGATCCGCATCCCCGCCCGGATCCCTCGGCGATCGGCGACGAGCCCGAGGGTCAGCACGAGCGCCAGCCACGTCAGGACAAGCGCGCCGAACGTGGGGGTGCGGCGACCGCTGACGACGCGCAGCCGGGCTTCGAGGGTCTTGAGCTCGGCCTTGTCGCGCGTTCCGTCGGCGTTGATGGCCTGGCCCTTCACGCCGGCAGGCGTCTTGACGCCGAGGCGATGCCACACCGTGACCGGCACGTCGATTCCCGCGACGATGCCGTCCAGTCGCGTCGTCGCCGAGGTCAGCGCTCCACTGGTCCGAAGACCTGCGGCGGCGGCTGGCAGGAGCTGAGGCACGCGGGCGCGCGGCGGCGACTGCAGCACGAGGAGCAGGTCGCCCTTTCGGCGATCGCGCAACAGCCGATCCAGGACCGCGTCGCCCTTCGCCGCAGTCGGCAGACCGGCGACGACGAAGCGGTAGCGGCGCTCGAGCGAACGGACGCGGCGGGCCAGGCTGCCCGAAGGACCGAGCGAGACGCGCGCGACGTTGCCGACGCGGTCGGCGGCGGCGACGGCCTCCACGTTCGCGCGGCCGTGGATGCCGGCGTAGGCGCCACCGCCGGGGATCGCTCCCGCGAGCAGCCCCGGTTTGATCTCGGCCAGCGCGGTGTCCGCGCGCTTGAGCGCCTGGCTCCAGCCGAAGATGAACCCGGTGCCGTCGCCGCCGGGCACGAGCTCGAGCGGGGCGGGCGCCGTCGGGTGGTACACGGTCGCCGACGTCCGCGATCCCGCGCTGATGTCGAGCATCATCTGCTCCGGCCAGTAGCGCCCCTGGGTGGCGCTGATCATGCCGAGTGCGAGCTGCCTGCGGTCGCCGAGGCGATCGAGCACCGGGGCCGGGTTGTCCTCCCCGCCGGTCGGCAGGAACGCGAGCACGACCCGCGGCGCCCGCGCGTCCGCCGGCGCCGCACCGGCGAGGCCGGCGAGCGTCAGCGCGAGCAGCAGCGCAGCCGCCAGGCAGCTCAGCCGCGTACGAGGGGGGAGATGCACCCTCTCTATCCTGTCCATCGGTGCCTACGCGTCACTTCGTCAAGTACACCTTCCTGAAGCTCGATCCGGCCTGGCGTCGCCTGGACGACGATGTCCGGGCTGCCGACAAGCGCGAGTTTGTCGCCGCGTGCGCCGATTTCTCCGACGGGCACCTGTTGCGCGCGTTCTCGACCGTCGGGACGCGCGGCGACACCGACCTGATGCTGCTGTCCCAGGCACAAAATCTAGACCGCATTCATGAGTTCCATGTTGTGCTGGCGCAGAGCGGGCTCATGAAGTGGGCTCAGATCCCATATTCGTTCCTGGCGATGACCAAGCCGTCGGAGTACTCCGACGAGTCACGCCTGGAAGTTCGCCCCGCGCACGGCAAGTACCTCTTCGTGTATCCGTTCGTCAAGACCCGCGCCTGGTACGCGCTGAACGCCGACGAGCGCTACCGGATCATGCAGGAACACATCAAGCTCGGGCGCGAGTACCCGCAGATCGAGCTCAACACGTCCTACTCGTTCGGCCTCGACGACCAGGAGTTCGTCGTCGCGTTCGAGACCGACGACGCTCCCGCGTTCCTGGACCTCGTGCAGCGCCTGCGCACGACGGAGTCCTCGCGCTACACGCTGCGCGACACGCCGGTCTTCACCTGCATCAACGCCTCCGTGGAGCGCGCGCTGGCGTCGCTGGACGGCGTGCCCATCGCCGCGGAGGTCGTGTGACGCCATGACCGAAGCACCCGGGGAGATCCGCGACATCACGGTCATCGGCGCCGGGCCCGTCGGCCTGTCGACCGCGTTCTGGGCCGGCATGCGCGAGTCGTCGTCGCGCATCGTCGACTCGTTGCCGCAGATCGGCGGTCAGCTCACGGCGCTCTATCCCGAGAAGTGGATCTTCGACGTGCCCGGCCATCCAAAGGTGCTCGCCAAGGACCTCGTCGAGGAGCTGCGCCGCCAGGCGCTCGAACAGTTCGACGTGCCCGTCCACCTCGAGACGACGGTCGAGTCGATCGCGTGGGAGGACGACATCGTCGTCCTGAACACGAACAACCCCGACTATCCGCGTCTGCGCAGCCGAGCCGTGATCATCGCGGGCGGCCACGGGGCCTTCGAGCCCAAGAAGCTGCCGGGCTTCGACATGACGCCCTGGGAAGGCCGCGGCGCGCATTATCTCGTCGGCTCGAAGTCCGAGTTCGCCGGCAAGAAGGTGCTCATCATCGGCGGCGGCGACAGCGCGTGTGACTGGGTCATGAACCTCCTGCACACCGCCGAGAGCGTCGCGCTGTGTCACCGTCGCGAGGGCTTTCGCGCCCACGAGCTGACCGTCAACCAGGTCATGGCCGCGGCGCAGGACGGCCACGTCGATCTCCACGTGCCCTACCAGGTTCGCGAGGTCATCGGCAACGGCACGATCGAGCGCGTCCGGCTCTTTCACTCCGAGGACGAGACCGAGGAGATCGAGTTCGAGGTCGACGCGATCCTCCTGCAGCTCGGCTTCAAGACCGCGCTCGGCCCGCTGAAGGACTGGGGCATGGAGATCTCCAAGGGCGCCATCGTCGTCGATCAGGTGATGAAGACGAACCTGCCCGGCGTGTGGGCCTGCGGCGACATCACGACGTTCGAGGGCAAGCTGAAGCTCATCGCGACCGGCTTCGCGGAGTCGGCGGTCGCGGTCGCGCAGGCCGTGCACTCCTTCCGGCCCGAGATGAAGATCCAGCCGAAGTACTCGACGAACACCGGCGTCCCCGGCGGCGTCGAGGGCCAGGCCTAGCGCGGTGCCTACCGGACGACTGGCAGGACGAGCACCGTGCCCGTCACGATGAGGTCCCGGTCGCCGCTGGCGATGCGGGTCTGGTTGAGCTGCCACAGCTGATCGACGATCCGCCCGATCTGCCCTGACGACGCGCTCGGCCCCGCGAGATCGGAGGCGATCGACCACAGGCTCTCGCCGGGCTTGACGACCTGCGGGCGGTCGCCGGCGCGCGGCAGGGTCGTGTCGACCGCTCCGGTCGGCGGCGTGCGCTCGACGGGCAGCGGCGTCGCGGCCGCAGGAGCGGCGGGCTTCGGCGCCAGGGGCGTCGGCGCGGTGCGCTTCGGCGCGTGCTTCGTCGCAGCGGCGTCGGCGGGCGCCCACTCGTCGGCGATGCCATCGTCGATCTGGGGCGCGGGCGGTGGGACGGCAGCGGGCGCGGCCGGTGCCGCGGCCGCCGGTGGCGCGTCGGGCGCGGGCGGCACGCCGGGCGCGGGCTCCGGTGCCGGGGGCGCCGCGGGCTCCGGTGCCGGGGGCGCCGGAGCGGCGGGCGCCGGGGCGGGAGCCGGCGCGTCCGCGTCGGGGGTGTCCGCGCCGACGTCGACCGGAGCGTCGGTCGGCGCCTCGCTGCCGTCCGGCGCCGGGGCGGCCTGGTCGGTCGGGTCGTCGTCGGGCGCCCAGTCGCCCGCGTCGGTCGTCGTGCTGACCGGCGTCGGGCCGCTCGTATCGGTCCCGATGACCGCGAAGGCCGACGAGACGGGCCCGACGGTCGTCAGGCCGCCGATGATCGCGGCCGCCGCGGCAACCTTCCGGGCACGCCCGGAGGACGTCGCCAGGGTGCCGGACAGACGCTCCTGGCAGAGCGGGCAGCCAGCCCGGTACGCGAGGTATCCCGCGCCGTCATGGGCCGAGAGGTGGTCGTTGATCGAAGCAAACACGGTGCTCTCCTTCGCCGCGTGGCGCGGCCTTCGACGTCCCCGTCGGTTCCTGCACCATCACCGTCATCGCGCATACGTCGCGTACGCGATCCTGCCGTTTCTGACCTGCCCGATCTCCCGCACAGCGCCGTCGCCCGGCGCCATCAGGCCGAGCCGGTGGTCGGTCACCACGAGGATCGACCGCCCGTCTGGCGACCAACTCACCGGAACCCACGCGGTCTTGAACCTGCGGGCCTTTCCGCCCTTCCTGATCACCGCGACGGTGTCGGCACCGACCGCCCACATGTCCCCTCGGGCATTGCTCTGGAACGTGTAGATCTTGTCGAGGCCCGGATCGATGGTTCGCCGGTGCGGGCCGCGAGGGTTCACCACGATGCGGTTGCCCTCGTAGCGTGCGATCGCCAGCTCGTCGCGCGACGTCCAGCCCAGGCTGAGCTGGTAGCGCGCCGAGTAGGCGACCCGCTGGCCGCCGCCGTCCACTCGTGCCACGTAGACGCGCGCGCCCGCATCGTCACCGGCGTCCGTGTACTGCGGCTGGCCGTAGGCCACGCGTCCGTCGCCCGACAGCGCCGGCGTCTGCCCGAAGTCGTCGACCGGCCGTCCCGGCAGGACGGACGTCCCGCGCAGGTTCAGTGCCGCGACGCGATCCCCACCCGAGCCGGGCGCGTAGGACACGACGACGGCGCCGCCGCGGGCCGTGACGAGCGAGACGTTGGCCCCCTTCGTCAGGCGCCGCGCCGACGGCAACGCTCCCCGTACGCGGTAGAGGTCCGCGACCGGTGACGTCCCCGGCTTGACGACGACATAGATCGTGCCCGGGGAACCGGGGCCGGTGAACTGCGCGCCGCCAAGTGCCGCCGCCGCGGTCGTCGGCGCGGAGGCGTCGCCCCCGTCACGGCTGGCGCCCCCGCAGGAGGCGACAGCCGCGCACAGCACGAGAGCGATCGCGACGCGCGTCGCGGTCGTGAGCTTCACGGGCGCCACTGTCTCAGGTCGCCGCGCTCACGCCGACGCACAGCCCTGGATGAACCCGAACTGGCAGTGGTAGTAGAAGCCCGACTCGATGATGAACTTCGGGTTGGCGGCGCCCTGCGGGAGCTCCCACAGCGCGTGACCGACGTTGCCCTGGAAGCCCGACGAGCCGGCGTTGAGGATGACGCCCAAGCCACCCTCCCACCAGGCGTTGACCTCGTTCCGACGGTACGGGCCGAACTTGTCCGGGGCGTCGTCGTAGTAGCCCTGGCTTCCGGTGAGCTTGTTCGTCGGGTTCACCGGGATCGACCCGGTGATCTCCACCGGGCCGCCCTTGATCTTGAAGCCGAGGTCAGAGGTCGCGGTCGGCTTGTCCTCGCCCTTGCCCCAGTCCTGGTCGATCAGGCGGTCCTTCTTCGTCTTCAGGCTCATGAGCGTCACGACCTTGTCGACGCGGTTGCCGTCCTTCGGCGTCCCGCCGCCCACGGAGCACATCTCGATCTGCTTCGTGATGACGCCCCTGGATTCATCCCTGCGTGCGTTGTTGAGCTTGAACGCGAAGTACTTGAAGCGCACGTAGTACGCGTCGTTGTCCGCGGCGTCGGTCTTCGTCCCGAGGAACTTGAACCCCCTGCGCGTGCCGCTCTCGTAGCACTTGCCTTCGTTGGCGCGCGCGCTCATGCGCGACGCCGGATCCAGCGGTAGGGCGCGCGACGATTGCACGCTGCCATCCGGTGCGCGGACCTGAAGGGTCGCGCTGCGCTCGGCGGCGGTCAGCCCGCCGTGCTTGCCGATGCCAAACTCGCTGCCGTAGCCCGCGCGCAGCGTCTGGCTGACGCGCTGCGACGGCCCCGCGGCGCCCGCGGTCGCGGGCGCGATGGCAGCGAGCATCCCGCCCGCCACGACCGCCGTTGCCACCCGTGACAGGTGTGCCGTACTCGCCATGTCCGACCTCCGATCTGTACTCGACAGATCCCCGTGCCGGAACGGAACCTAGGCGGCCCGCCTAAGGCGAGCCTCAAATGTTCAGACGGCTGAGACTTCCTGTTCGTCGGCGACCCTGAACGAGGAGCCACAGCCGCAGGCCGCGACGACGTTCGGGTTGTTCACCTGGAAGCCGGCGCCCTGCATGGAGTCGACGTAGTCGATGACCGAGCCGTGCACGTAGGGCAGGCTGGGCTGGTCGACGTAGACCTTCAGGCCCTGAGACTCGAACTCCTCGTCGCCTTCCTTCTTTGAGTCGAAGGCGAGGTTGTACTGAAAGCCCGAGCAGCCGCCGCCCTTGACACCGACGCGCAAACCGGCAGACGCCGGGTCAGCGCCCTGCGAGGCGAGAAACTCGTGGACCTTTTCGGCGCCCTTGTCGGTGATCGTGATCATGTGTGCGGCTCCCGGCGTTGTTTGACTGCTGTATCGGCCAAAGCTTTACGAAGTGTAGCGGTCGCTACGCTGTGGTCCAGATGGCCACCGCAGCCGACGTGAAGACCCGCATCGAAGCCGCAATCCCCGGTGCCGACGCACTGGTGGAGTCCGCGGACGACGTGCATTTCAGCGCCACCGTGCGCGCAGCCGCCTTCGATGGACTCAGCCGCGTGCAGCAGCACCGGCTGGTCATGGATGTTTTCGGCGACGAGCTGGGCGGCTCCATCCACGCCCTCGCCCTCAAGACGGAGGTTCCATGAGCGACAACCCCATCCGCGATGCGATCGCCGAGGCGATCTCGTCCAACGACATCATCCTGTTCATGAAGGGCTCGCCCGACCGGCCCGCGTGCGGGTTCTCCCAGCGCACGGTCGCGATGCTCGAGGCGCTCGACACGCCCTTCGCGGCCGTCGACGTCCTGCCCGACCCGAGGATCCGCCAGGAGCTCTCCGCGATCTCGAACTGGCCGACGATCCCGCAGCTCTTCCACGACGGCGAGCTCGTCGGCGGTTGCGACATCGTCACCGAGATGTACGAGTCAGGCGAGCTGGCCACGACGCTCGGCGTCGAGCCTCCGGCCGACGCGCCCGAGGAGGCACCCGCAGGCGCCGATCCGGCCCCGGCACCACTCGGAATCGAGAACAGGCTCTAGCGCCTGATCGAGACTCGCAGCCTGGCGCCGCCGGTAATGCGCAGCGCCGGGTCGCGATAGACCTGGCGGGCGGCGGAGAGGCTGCCGAAGGTTCCCGCCAGGCCGTCCTGCCGGCGCAATGCGAGGAACGCGTCGCGGATCCCCTCGACCGAGTCGGGGCCGGGGTCATCGGTGTCCGCTCCGGGGTCGTCCTCGAAGATGATGCTCAGCGAGCTGTCGTCCAACGGGTCCGCGCCGACGTCTCCCGGCGCGCCGAACAGGCGCAGCGTCCTCCGGCCGGCGCGCACGGATCGCGGGACGCGGATGCGGATGTCGCGCGTCGTCCGTCGTCCGGTGCGCAGGTGACGCAGCCGCAGGCGCACCGTCATCCGCTTCCCGCGGCGCGCCTTGCCGCGGACGCTCGCGCCGGTGATGAAGGCCTGGCGTACCCCGCGCCGCACGCGAACGCTGATCTCCACGCTCGTCAGGTGCAGGACCCCGAAGCGGAACGTGCTGAGCAGCCGGGTCGCCTCGCCCACGTCTGCGATGAGCGCGCCCGTGAACGCGTTGGGCACGTCACCGTCGACGGTGTAGGTGTTGCAGACGCGCATCTTGTCGGTGAGCTCGCGCGCCCGGACCGCGATGCACATGTCGCCGCTCTGACGGGCCGGGCCGCCGCTCAGCACGCTGAGCACAGCCTGCACGACGGACGTCGACGCGGCGAGGTCGAGGATCGGAATGCCGGTGGGCTCGCCGACGTCGGCCTCGTCGGCGATCTGTGTGACCAGGCCTCGGGTCCGGCCGGTATCGAGGTCGCGCGCGGCGACACGCAGCGGGAAGCCCGCCGGCAGCGCCCCGAGCTGCCCGGTCACGGCGGCGTCGCCGTCGCCCGTGACCGTGCCCTCGTCGTTCCCCGGCGAGGCGAGCTTGTACGTCGACACGTCGGAGAGGTTGAGCGGCTGGTTGACGACGGTGTGCACGAAGGCGTCCTGCAGGAACAGCGAACGCCGCCCGGCCCCGTCGAGCTCGTGGCCGAAGAGCCACACGTTGCCGCCATCCGCGTACGCGACGGTGCCCGCCGCGCCGATGGCGATGGCGCCGGAGGTCTCGCCGACGGCGACCGCCGCGCCGGGGACGAGCGGCTGCTTGGGAAAGGTGCCGCGCGCGTTGGCCACCGACGCGATGATCGGGCGCCCCGCCTTCGCCGCCGCGCGTGACAACGCGGTGGCGAAGGCCGGCCGCAGGCCGGCGATGGTGAGCGGGGTCGCGAGGCTGCGCGCTCCGATCGGCAGCTCGTGCGCCGCGGTCGGCAGCGACGAGGGCGGCACCACCGGGCTGGCGAGGATCGCCTCGATCGGGCGCGCGAGCACGGTCTTTCCGCCGTACTCGCCGATCGACTCGGAGATCGCCCCGATGTTGCGACTGACCCCGTCGCCTCCGGTGCAGTAGATCGGCGAGCCGGAGAAGCCGGGGCCGATGCCGGTGTCGTCGACGGCGGGGCCCGAGACGCGCACGAGGATCCGGGCGGCGTCGAGGCTCTGCGCGTCCATGACGTCGAGGATCCGGACGTTGAACGAGGTGATCGTCGTCCCCTGCACGACGGTCAGGCCGGTGCACAACGCCCCCGGCGTGACGTCCTTGAGCGCCATGATCGGCGGCGCCGCTACTGCAGAGGCCGGCGCGATGAGCGCGGCCAGAACGGCGGCGACGAGCGGGCGGCGCATCGAGCGGCGCACAGTAGCATCGGCTCATGGCCGCGCCAGCGACATCGCTGCCCGTCGCGGCGCTGCGCTGGGACGGCACGCGCCTGCAGATCCTCGACCAGACCCTCCTGCCCGCGCGTGAGGAGTGGATCGAGCTGCGCGACGCCGCCGACGCGGCCGCCGCGATCGCCCGGCTGGCCATCCGCGGAGCGCCGAACATCGGCATCGCCGCCGCGTACGGCCTCGCGCTCGCGGTCGCCACGGCGCCCGACGGCGCGTCGGTGAAGGCCGCGGCGGCGCTGCTGCGCGGCGCGCGCCCGACCGCGGTGAACCTCGCGTGGGCGGTCGATCGCGTGCGGGCCGCCGTCCTCGCGGCACCGGAGGGCGAGCGCGCGGCGGCGGCGCGCGCCGAAGCCGAGGCCATCCACGCCTCCGAGGACGCCGCGAGCGTCGCGATCGCCGCCCACGGAGCGGATCTGCTCGATGGCGCGCGCTCGATCCTGACGCACTGCAACACCGGCGCGCTGGCGTGCGGCGGGCAGGGCTCCGCGCTCGCCGTCGCCACCGAGATGGCGCGCCGCGGCGACATCTCGGTCCTCGCATGCGAGACGCGCCCGCTGCTGCAGGGCGCCCGGCTGACGGTCTGGGAGCTGCGCCGGCTGGGCATCCCCCACGAGCTGCTCGTCGACGGCGCCGCCGCCGGGCTCATGCGCCGCGGCGAGATCGACGCGGTCATCGTCGGCTGCGATCGGATTGCGGCCAACGGCGACGTCGCCAACAAGGTCGGCACGTACGCGCACGCGCTCGCCGCGCGCGCCGCCGGCATCCCGTTCGTCGTCGCTGGACCGACGTCGACGATCGACGCGTCGATCGCCTCCGGCGACGAGATCGTGATCGAGGAGCGCGGGGCCGACGAGGTCCGCCACGCCGGCGGCGCGCTGCTGGCGCCCGACGACACGCCGTGTCGCAACCCGGCGTTCGACGTCACCCCGGCCGAGCTCGTCACCGCGCTCGTCACCGAGCGCGGAATCGCCTCCCCGCCGACGCGGGAGTCCGTGGCGAAGCTGCTCGCCCCCGCCGCATGAGGGTCGCCCGCTCGGTCACCACCGACGAGGTGATTCTCGAGGACGTGCCCGATCCCGTCGCCGGGCCCGGCGAGGTCGTCTGCCGGGTCCTGGCCTGCGGGGTATGCGGATCGGACGTCAGCACCGGCTACGTCTCGCGCAAGCTGCCGGCCGTGCTCGGCCACGAGGTCGTCGGCGAGGTGCTCGAGACCGGCGAGGGCGTCGAGGGCGTCGCGCCCGGCGACCGCGTCGTCATCCACCACCACGCGCCGTGCGGCGAGTGCCGCCGCTGCCGCCGCGGCCACGAGACGCTGTGCGACCAGTTCCGCACCACCGCCCTGGAGCCCGGCGGATTCGCCGAGCGGGTGCGCGTCGAGGCCGCGCTCGTGCCCGAGCTGCTCCAACTCGGGGCGCTCGAGCCCGTGATCGGCACGTTCGTCGAGCCGCTGGGCTGCATCCTGCGCGCGCTGGACCGCGCCGGGCTGCGCGGCGGCGACGCGCTGCTCGTCGTCGGCGCGGGCTCCAACGGCCTGCTCGCGATCGCCGCCGCACACGCGCGGGCCGCCGACGCCGTGTGGGTGCGCGAGCCGCGGGCCGACCGCCGCCGCCTCGCCGAGGCGTGGGGCGCCACCCATCACGCCGGCGAGCCGGTTGACGTGGCGCTCGTCACGACCTCGCACCGCGACGCGATCGAGGCCGCGGCGGCGGCACTCGGTCCCGGCGGGACGCTGTGCCTCTATGCGACCGCGAAGCCCGGCACGCCGCTCGATCTCGACACGGAGGCGCTGTTCCTGCGGGAGATCACCGTGTGCTCGTCGTGGTCGGCCGGGCCGCAGGACATGCGCGCCGCGTACGCCCTGCTCGCGAGCGGTCGCGTCGACCCGCGCAGCCTCGTGACCCACCGCCTCGGTCTCGACGAGACCGCGCGCGCGCTTGACCTGCAGCGTCGCGGCGAGGCGATCAAGGCGGTCGTGGAGCCGTGAGGGCCGCGGTCCTGCACGGGCCCGGCGACCTGCGCGTCGAGGACATCGACGAGCCCGAGGGTGAGGTGGTCGTCTCCGTCGAGGCAGCGACCGCGTGCGCAACCGATCTGAAGTGCCTGCGCCACGGCCACCGCATCCTCGCCCCCTACCCGGCGCGCTTCGGGCACGAGACCGTCGGCGTGCGTGCCGACAGCGGTGAGCGCGTCCTCGTCGGCGACTCGGTCGCGTGCGGCGCATGCGCGGCGTGCGGCGCCGGGCGCCCGCAGCTGTGCGCGGCGATGACGTGGGTGCTCGGCGGCTTCGCCGAGCGCATCGGAGCCCCGCTTGCGGCGTTGCACGCCGTCCCGGACGGCCTGGAGCCCGCGGGCGCCGCGATGGCCGAGCCGCTGGCCGCGGCCGTCCATGCGGTCGCGCGGGCGGGCGACGGGGCCGACGCCGCCGTGCTCGGCGGCGGCACGATGGGGCTCATGCTCGCCCGAGTGCTCGTGCTCGAGGGCCGCGACGTGACGCTCGCCGACCGCCACCCGGAGCGCCGTGCGCAGGCCGCGGCCTTCGGGGCGCGCGCCGTCGAGCAGCTGGGCTGCCACGAGCTCGTGCTCGAGGCGGTCGGGCGACCGGAGTCCTGGCGCGCGGCGATCGAGGCGGCCGCGCCGGGCGCGACCGTCGTGCTCGTCGGCGGCTGCCCGTCGGGCAGCGAGGTGACCCTGCCGGCCGCGCCGCTTCACTACGGCGAGCTCGAGGTCCGCGGGGCGTTTCATCACGCGCCGGCAGAGATCGACCGCGCGCTCGAGCTGCTCGCCTCCGGGGCGGTGGACTGGCGCGCGCTCGCGGGCGAGACGATCGGCCTGGACGGGCTGCACGACGCGCTCGTGCGACCCACGGCGGGCGAGGCACGCAAGCTCGTCGTCGACCCTCGCCGCTAGGGTCCGGCGCCGATGCCTGTCGCGATCGTCACGGACAGCACGCACTACCTGCCGGCCGACGTCGTCGCGGCACACGGGATCCACACCGTCTCGCTGTACGTCAAGCGCGGCGACGCCCTCGAGCGCGAGAGCGAGCTGCTGACCGACCTCGACGGCTACTACGAGCGGCTGCGCACGGACGCGGACACGACGACCTCGCAGCCGTCGGTCGGCGATTTCCTGCAGTGCTACGAGCCGCTGCTCGAGTCCGGCCAGGACATCGTCTCGGTCCACCTCTCGGCGGGCGTCTCGGGCACCTATGACTCGGCGCTGCAGGCGCAGGCGCAACTCGCCGAGCGCGGCTACGACGGCCGCATCGAGGTGCTCGACTCGGCCACGACCTGCGGCGGGCTCGGGCTCCTGCTCCTGGCGGCCGCCAGCCGCGCGGCCCGCGGCGGCGAGGCCGCGGATGTCGCCGTGCACACGAAGCGCGCTCGCAGGTCGCTGCGGATCTGGTTCTGCCTGGACACGCTCGAGTACCTGCGCCGCGGCGGGCGCATCGGCGGCGCCCAGGCCTGGATCGGCAGCGCGCTGAAGATCAAGCCGATCCTCTCGCTCGAGTCCGAGGTCACCCCGGTGGAGCGGGTGCGCACCGCGGGGCGCGCGTTCGAGCGCATGGTGCAGTACATGCACGAGCTGCACGACGCGGGCGCCGACGCCTGGTGCGTGCAGCACATCCAGGCCCCGGCGGACGCCGAGCGCCTCGTCGAGCGCGGCCGCGAGGTCTTCGGCTCCGAGCCGCGCTTCGTCAGCGAGGTCGGCCCGGTCATCGGCGCCCACGCCGGGCCGGGCCTGCTCGGCGTCGGCGGTGTGAGCGCCACCGCGCTGCGGTAGCTACGCGGGCGACGGGTCGGGCGGCGGCTTGCCCGCCCGGCGCCCGGGGAGCGTCTTGGGCGCCTTGGGCTCGGGATCGGGCTCGTCCGGACCATCGGAACCCTGCGGCTCCTCGCCGAAGAACTCGCGCAGCGTGATCTGCAGGGCCGCGGCGATCGGAATCGCGACGAGCGCGCCCACGACCCCGAGGATCGACGACCCCGCGAGGATCGCGACGATGACCGCCAGCGGCGGCACGTTCACCGTCCGCTTGTAGACGAACGGCTGCAGCACGTTGTTCTCGACCTGCTGATAGAAGATCAGGAAGATCGTGTAGACGATCGTTCCCGTCGGGAACTGCGTGAACAGCGTGACGATGATGATGATGACCCCGCCGATCGTCGCGCCGACGAGCGGGATGAGCCCGAAGAACGACATCATCACCGCGAGCGGGACGGCGAACGGCACCCCCAGGATCGTCAGCACGATGAACGTGAGGATCCCGTTGATCGTCGTGATCGTCAGCGCGCCGGCGACGTAGCCCGAGGTCGACTTGTAGATGCGCTGTGCGACGCCGAGCAGCCGCGGGTGGTGCTCGCGCCCCAGTCGTCGTAAGAGGAAGCGCGCGATCCGCCGGCCGTCGAGCAGCAGGAAGAACGTCATGGTCAGGACCGTCAACAGCTGAAACGCGGTGCTGAACGCGGTCGTGGCGACGCTCTGCAGCGCGCCGGCGGCGTCGCCGAGCCGGGAGGGCAGCGTGTTGGCCTGCTTCTTCAGGCTCGCGGTCACGTCGTACTTGTTGTCGAAGTTGCGAAACGTCGAGTTGTTGCGCAGGTCGTCGATGTAGTTGGGGATGTCGCGCGACAGGTCGCTCGCGCCGTTGATGACCGGGGGCACGACGAGTGCCAGCACCCCCGCGAACGCCAGCACGATGAGCACGTAGACCGTGAGGATCGCCGCCGCCCGCGGCAGCCAGCGCGAGAAGAAGTCGACGGCCGGCCCGAGCGCGACGGCGAGGAAGATCGCGATCCCGAGCAGCAACAGCGTGCTGCGGATCTGCACGAGCAGGTACAGGAGCCCGAGGCACGCCGCTGAGGTGAACAGGATGCGCGCGATCTGGCGCGTGGTCAGGGCGTCCCAGACGGACACGCTGCGAGCGTATGAGGCCGATCGGACGGCGCTCGGATGAGCCTGGACGCACGTCCGGCTCGCGGAGATACTGCGCGCGTGGCAGGTGGGGGCTTTCAGCCGCCGCGGGAGATCACCTCGCGCGCCGGCCTCATCCATGCCTCGCGACCGACCCGGACCCCAGCGACGAGCTACGCCGTGACGCCGTGGCCGGTTCGCGCCTGGCGGTCGGCGTGGGACGGCGACGCGCTGAGCGGCGTCGTGCAGGGCCGGCTGGAGATCCCGACGAATCCGTAGGCGGCCCGCCTGCGCGGCCCCCTGGCCGCTCCGGCACGCCTAACGGCGCCGGGAGATGACGCGCGTTCCCGTCCGCGGGCCCACCGGCGGACCGACGCGGACGGGCTGCTCCGCGCGCTGGCGCATGGGTCGCAGCTCGGTCTGTCGCAGGATCGCGCGAATCGCCACGCGCATCTCGACGTGCGCGAAGCTCGCGCCGAGGCAGCGTCGGGGGCCGCCACCGAAGGGAATGAATGCGTACGGCGCGGGCTTGACGTTCAGAAAGCGGTCGGGCCGGAACTGCTCGGGCTCGGGATAGATGTCTGGCCGCCGGTGCACGAGATGGATGGACGGCACGAGGAACGTTCCCGCCGGGATCCGCCAGTCGTCGAGGCGAAGCGTGCGGAGGGCGGCCCGCCCCACGTGGACGATCGGCGGGCACAGACGCTGGCTCTCGCGGATGACGGCGTCGAGGTAGCTCGTGCTCGCGCCGGCCGCCTCGGCCTGCAAGCGATCCAGGACGGCAGGGCGAGCGAGCACGAGGCTGAAGAACCAGGCCAGCGCGCTCGCGGTCGTCACGTGGCCGGCGATCAGCAGCGACTTGAGCTCGTCACTCAGCTCGTGGTCGGTCATCGGGGAGCCATCCTCGTGGCGCGATTTGATCAGCAGCGTGAGGACGTCGCCCTGATCGTCGCCGCCGGCGAGCTGCGCGCGTCGCTCCGCGATGACCTCCAGCAGGAGCCGCTCGCGCTCCGCGTTGCGCCGCTCCAACCGCGCCCACGGGCCGAGTCGTCCGCCACGGTGCCGAAGTCCGGGCAGGAAGATGATCGGCGCGGCAGCCGATACGACCGCGCGGAACGCCTCGGCGAGACTGGCCCGTCGGGCTTCGTCGTCCACGCCGAAGATCGTGCGCATGATCACGCGGAACGTCAGCTCGAGCATCCGATCGTGGAGTCGGAACGGAGTCCCGTGCGGCCACGTCGCGATCTCGGCATCGGCGATCTCCGCCATGATCTGCTCGTAGCGCGCGACCTGCTCGCCATGAAACGGCGGGAGCAGCAACCGCCTCATCCGCAGGTGCGCGCCGCCGTCGAGCATCGGCAGCGACGTGCGGCCGAAGATCACGTCGAGGTTCCAGTTGAAGACGCCCGGCCGGACCAGATCGGTATCAGCGGTGAAGATCTCGCCGGTCAGCGCTGGATCGGACACGACGACGAACTCGCGGCCGCCCGCGAGGCGCAGACGGAAGACGTCGCCGTAGCGGCGCGCGCACGTGTCGAGCATCTCGACCGGGCGGGCGCCCCACCACAGTGTCTGCGCCAGGACTGGCAGGCGCGGCCCCGGCGGCGGCCATCGGCCGCCGTCGCCGTCGGCGCACAGACGGCTCGGCTTGGCGCGCCGAGTAGGAACGGCGGCTTCGGCCGTCACCTGCGTCGAATCAAAGCGCGGGGATTCGGACACTCGGGCCGAATGAACGAGCGGAGGTCGTGGGTAGGGTCAGGCCGGTGAACTCGTCGGTTTCCGTCGTCATCTGCGCGTACACCGAGCGCAGATGGGACGACCTCGTCGGCGCGGTGGAGTCCATCAGCAACCAATCGGTGCCCGCCCGTCAGACGATCGTCGTCATCGACAACAACCCACAGATGCTCGCGCGGGCGCGCATGTCGCTGCCGGAGGTCACGACCGTCGCGAACACCGGCGCGCGCGGCGCCGGTCCGTCGCGCAACGCCGGGGTGTGTGCGGCCGACGGCGAGATCCTCGGCTTCCTCGACGACGACGCGCAGGCCGCGCCGGACTGGATCGCGCGCGCGCTCGTCGCGCTCGATGACGGCGACGTGCTCGGCGTGGGCGGCACGATCGATCCCGCCTGGGAGCGCGGCCGGCCGATCTGGTTTCCCCCGGAGTTCGACTGGGTCGTCAGTTGCACCTACCCGGGGCTGCCGACGGCTCCCGCCCCGATTCGCAACCTCATCGCCGCCAACATGTTCATGCGCCGGGCAGAGTTCCTCGAGATCGGGGGCTTCCGCGCCGGTTTCGGCAAGGTGGGCAACCGCCCAGAGCCCGAGGAGACGGATCTGTGCATCCGCGCCAACCAGCACTTCCCTGGGCGCACGTTCGTCTACGACCCTGCCGTGCGCGTGCGCCATCGGGTCCCGCACGAGCGCGCGAACCTGCGCTACTTCGTGAGCCGGTGCTTCAACGAGGGGCTCGGCAAGGCGTCCATGGTCCGCACGGTCGGCCCGCGCGACGGGCTGGCCGCAGAGCGCATCTACACGACGCGCACACTCCCGCGCGGCGTCGGGCGCGGCCTGAAGGAGGTCGTCACCGGGCGAGATCGCGGCGGCGGCGCGCGCAGCGCGGCGATCGTCGCGGGCCTGGGCATCACGACAGCCGGGTACGCCCGCGGCACGCTGCTGCGCCGGGTTGTCCACGTCAGCGGGCGCGAGACGGTCGCTCGGGGATGAAGAAGGCCCGGTTGCGCAACGAGAAGCGGCGCTTCTCCGCGATGCCCAGTGCGCGGCGCATGAGCGCAGCACCGACGCGCGTCGCCCGCACGCGGTCGCGCAACGCATGCGCTGCGCCCGCGCTCAGCGACTCGCCGCGTTCCCATTGCGACTCGTAGTCGGACTGCTGCGGTGTCTGCGCGAGCGGCTCTGCGAAGTGAGCCGTCTTGACGGCTCGAACGAGCAGCATCACGGGACGGCGCGAGACCATGCCGACGCGACTGCGCACCTCCCGCGGGCTGCGTACGCGGTATGCGCCCTTAGGCGCGACGAGCGACACGCCCGGGTAGACGCATTCGACGAGCAGCACCGTCTCGACGCGAAAGCCGCGCTCCTCGTTGAGCGCCGAGAAGAAGAACTCGGGACTGAACTGGTAGAAGCCATGGCCGCAGAGGTTGTTCGCCGGCGTCCAGATGATCGCCGAGCCGCCCACCCGGACCATGCGCATGACGTTCGCGAGTGCTTGGTCAGGACGGAAGATGTGCTCGAGCGAACCGCCGTCCACGACGATGTCAAACGCTTGGTGCAGATCCTCGTTCACGGGGAGGTTCATGTCGTGGATGACGTCCGCCCCCTCATAGGGCGACGCATCGATGACGGTCACGCGCTTCGCGCCCACCGCGCGCAGGAAGTCGTTCCCGTAGCTGCCGTACGGCTTCGTGCTCCACACCGCGGCGGGATCGAGTGAGAAATCGGCGCAGAGCCGTCTGGCCTGCGCCGGGAGCAGGAACTGCTGCAGTTGTCCGATCGTCGCTATCGCCGGCAGCGTGCCCGCGCGGCCACGCAGCACCTCTCGCGCGACGTAGTAGTTCAGGCCCATCCAGGCTTTGCGGAGTTGAGGCCGATCGATTGACCCTACCCCGTCAACGAGCGGGCTCATTCGGCCCAAACGGCGTACATGGCGCCACCCTGAGTGGACCCGCAGGCGGGTCGGTCAGGGCTCGATGATGTTCATCGCCTGGACTGCTTCCCGAAGCATGCGAATGCGATAGCCGGCCTCGAGGCCCGGGGCCTCGATCACCTCGACCATCACGTGTTCGCCCTCGGTGCTCACAACGCGATAGGTGGCGTCAGAGCCCTGCAGACGCTGGTGGCGGACCTCGCCGGGCTCGGGAGGCTGAGAATGCGCCATGCCGCATTCTAGTGCGTAGCCATCAGCGCCTCAGGACGTTCGTCCACCGCCTGGAAGCGCCTGGCGCAGCTCATGCGGATATGCGTCAAGCACGGCGAGGACACCGAGGTATGTCGCCCCACCGAGCAGGGCGCTCTCCGAACCGGTCATCGGCAGCGCAACGGCCAGACCCGCTGCGGTGGCACCCGCGATGGCAACCGAGCCGGCCGTTCTCCACGGGAGTGTGATGCCGCGACGTACGAGCAACACGCCATATCCCGCAACCAAGACGAGATCGCATGCCGCCGTCGCGATCGCCCCACCCGTGGCTCCGAGCGGTGGCACCGCGACGAGCGTCGCAGCGAGCGCGACCGCCATCGCCGCGGCATTCGCGACAAGCACGCCGCGGTACTCGTCGAGGGAGAGCAGGGCGAGCGACCATGCCGCTATCACGAACTTGAAAGCCAGCGACACCGAGAGGATCTCCAGCGCGACGCCGGCGCGTTCAAAGCCGTCGCCGGCGAGCAGGGCGACGATCGGTCCGGCGCCCATGTAGGCCACCAGTGCCACGGCACCGCCCACGATGAGCGCGACGTCGGTGAGACGCGCGAGCGCATAGCGATGGCGTGCCCGGTCGCGCCCGGCCGCGCGCGCCAGGATCGGGAACGCCGAGCTCATGAGCAGCACCGATACGAGCGTGATGATCTCCAGGATGCGAAACGGAACCCCCAGGTACCCGGTCTCGCGGTCAGAGGACAGCAACGGCATCAGGATCATCGCCGTGCGGAAATACACGACGCCGAGCGCCATCGCCGCGATATACGGCGCCGACCTGCGCGCGAGCTCCTTCCACCGCCGCGGGCGAAGCGCGGGCACGTGCGGAATGACGCCGCGCGTGGCCCAGAGGCCGATCGCGAACTGCGCGGCCCCGGCGAGCACCAGGAGCGCAAAGAAGTACACAAGCGGCGCACGCACGATCACCAGAACCACGGTCAACGCGACCGCTACGAGCTGACGGACCACCTGCATCGCCGCCAGCCAGCCCAGGTTGAGGCTCGTGCTCAGCCAAACGCCGTACGTGCTGCTGACGTTCTCCATCGCGGCGCCCACCAAGGCGAAGCCGGCCCCCGCGACGAGTATGGCCGGATAGCCCGAACACAGCATGAAGATCAGCGCGATAACGGCGCCCGCGCTGAACACGGCGAGCCGCAGTCCGATCAGGTCGCGCATCAGGGCGGGCTGCTCATCGGCGGGCCGGACGGCGAACTCGCGCACGCTCACCGCCGAGAATCCGGCCTCGACAATGCTGCCCACCAGCGTCACGACGGTGACAACGATCACGTACCGGCCCGTGTCAACGACACCGAGATGCCTGAACAGGAACGGCAGCGCCGCGATGCCCGCCAGGACGCTCATGGCGTAGCCCGCGGTTCGGACGAGGCCCCCGCGGATCACGCGCCTCGTCGACTCGGGCGAGTCGAGCACGTGCGCGGCCCCGGCCGCGGCCGCGGCGGGCGCAGTCAGCGGCAGCTCACGCACGGCGCGCCCGCCGCCGTCTCAGGGCAGCGGGATCCTGCCGCCGCTCAGATCGCCGAACTGATTTCCGTGAAACTCCTTGCCCGCCACCGCGCGACCGAACGCGCGCTGCGCGGACGCAGAGCTGTCGAGCACCCAATCGCGATGACCGCCGGGGCCCACCTTCGCCGAATCGAACCAGATCACGGCACGCATTTTCGGAAAATCGCGTGGCAGCGACGTGAACATCCCCCGAATCCACTTCGCCTTGTTGCCGCCGGACTCCGTGGACCCGACCTCGCCGAGCACCATCGGCTTTGCCGGGGCAATCTTGACGATCTCGCGGTAGGTCGCGCGGATCACCCCGCTGAGCGTCCGCCACGGCGCGCCGCCGTTGTAGGCGTCGATGCCGGTCCAGTCGACGTAGCGGTCGCCGGGGTAGAGCTTCGCGAGCGGCTGCATATCCCGCTTCGGGTCGGCGACCGGGCACCAGACCCAGGTCGCGTTCGTGACCCCGGCGCGCTCGAAGATGTCGTGGACGTGGCGCCACGCCGCGACGTACTCGCCCGGCTGGTTGTCGCCGTAGCGCTCGCTCCACGGAAACCAGTCGCCGTTCATCTCCCAGTTGAAGCGAAGGAAGAACGGCTTGCCGTAAACGCGTGCCGCAGCGGCCCACGTCTCGATGAGCTCGTCCATGCTGCCATTCGCGATCGCCCGCAGGGTGAAACTGCGGTGCCCGTAGTTGCGCATGGCGTGGGTGGACCATGAGAAGAACGGGATGGACCCGTGGCGGCGGATCGCGTCGAACTGGGCCGCCGGAAAGGTGAACGGGTTGCGGCCCTCGGGACCGGTCATCGGCGTGCCGAACTCGATGAGGCTCATACGCTTGCCGAGACGGCTCTCCACTGTCTTGACGGCGCTCATGTCCCACGGCGGCTGCGTGCCGTTGACGTGCGTGTCGATCCACGCCCCCCAGTAGTAACGGTGGGTCTTTGGCATCTTCGCGCCCGACGTGACCGGAGCGGCCGAAAGCCATGTCACCGCGGCCGCGAGAACCGCGCAGGCGACCAGCAACGCGCGAAATGAGGGCAGCCTGAAGATCCCTGCGAACGATGACATCGTTCCTGGTCATCGGTGCGCCCATGTCAGGCCTCGCCCGCCAGGGCTCGGTGATCGGACACCCGTCCGTGCCCGCGGCCCGCATGTCGGCGGTAGAGCGCTTCGAACTGCGGAAGCGCGTGCTCCGCGGTGAACAGCGCGGCTCGCTCCCGCGCGCGGCGCCCCAGCGCCGTGCGCAGCGGCGCGTCCTCGATGAGGCGCCGCAGGGCGGCGCGTAGCTCGCCGACGTCGCCGGGCGCGACGAGCAGCCCGGTCCGCTCGTGCTCGATCATGTCCTCGTGGCCGCCGGGCGTCGTGCCGATAACGGCACGGCCGCGGCTCATCGCCTCGTGCACCACGCTGCCGAACGGCTCGGGCCAGAGCGACGGCATCACACCGAACAGGCTGCGGTCCCACGCCGCCAGAACCGTCGCGTTGGAGGCCGACCCGAGCGCGTGCACCCCGGGCGGCGGATCTGAGACGACGTCCCATTCGGTGGTGCCGAGAAGCACGAGCGGGGGCGGGTCTTCCAGTCCGGCGTAGGCCTCGTAGAGCTGCTCGACCCCCTTCGCCCGGCGCAGCGCGCCGACAAAGAGCAGGAAAGGCTCGTGCGGGAGCCGCGCGAGGAACGCCTCATCGGGCGCGGCGTCCTCCTCGAGTCGAAACGGCGAGATGACCGTCTGCGGTACCCGCTCGGCGGCGCCGCGGAGGAAGTCCCGAGCAACGATGTCGCGGACGTAGCGGCTGACGCTGTGGATCGCTGTCACCTTGCGACGCAGCAGGGGAGCGGAGACGCGTACGCCGGCGTAGGCGACCGTTCCCCGGCCCGTCCCGAAGTAGCGCGCGCTGCAGCCGAGGCACTTCACCGGCCCCGGGCCCGAGCAGGGCGCCCCGTCATGCAGGAGCGAGGCGTTCGCGCAGCTGAGCCCGTATTCGCGCGCCGACGCAACGAGCGGGATTCGCGTGCCGACGAGCGCGGCGGCCGCCGAATAGCTGAACCAGCCCATGCCGTGGACGAGATCCGGCTTGAGGCGCCGGATGAGGCGGCGCAGCGCGACGGCGGTGACGGGATCAGGGAACGGCGGCTGATGGCGACGGCGCGAGCGCCCGCGGATGAACGGCGCCGAGCGCAGCTGGCGCAGCCGGTGCACCTCGAAGCCGTCCCGATCCTCGAACGCCGGCAGGTCGTCCTGCCACACCGTGGCGACGCATACGCTGTGCCCGCGCGCGAGCAGCTCGAGGGCGAGCGCCCGCGTCTGGCGCTGGACCCCGCCCACGAACGGCGGGTAGTGGTCGCTGGCGATCAGGATCCGCATCGCGTTACGGCTGCAGGTAGACGCTGCGATAGATCGTGTCGGGGGCATCCGCGCGGTACAGCCTCACCTTGACGGGCAGCGCGCGGCCGCTCGGCACCGTACTGACGACATCGCTGAGCCGATGGCCCGGCGCGAGCCGCGGGTCTGCCCTGCCGATCACGTGTCGGCCTGCGGGCCGCGAGAATTCGATGATCTGGACGTGGTAACGCACGGCCCGCTGCTCCTGGTTATGGATCGTGAAACGGACCTTCGACGGTGACGGCCGCGTCGCCGACAGTGCCGTGTAGCCCTCGGCGGCGGGATCCGGCAGCGGCTGGCGCAGGACGACGAGCACCCCGGCGAAGACGCCCACGAGGAGCGCGAGAACGACCACCCACATCCGCATCGGCGCCGGCAACGCGTACGCGGTTGCACCACGATCGTGGTGGCGAACCGCCGCGACCCCGGCGGCGACGAGCGCGATACCGGAGAGTGCCAGCGTGAACGTGCGTGCCGTGAGCTCCACCCCGGCGACGTCGAGGCCGAGCGCGGCCGCGATGCACAGTGCGATGCTCAGCGCGAGCGAGAGGACCACCTGCATCGCGAACTCGGGCCGGTCGTCGCCGAACATGGCGGCAACGAGCGCGTACCCGGGCGCGGCGAGCACGAGCACAAGCCCCAGCACGGCGCGCAGCGGCGTGAGCGAGGGTGCGAGCAGGACGACCGCCGCTGCGGCGCACGCGATCGCCGCCACCACGACGACGTCCGCGCGATCAGTCAACCAGGAACGCGGCCTCATTTCGGACCTCCAATCAGGATCGGCAACACGCCGACGTCGGGCGGGTCGTGACGCGCGAGGCTCGCGACACCCAGCGTGCCGCCGCCACCGAGCACGTCCCGCGCGGCCGAGCCGGTGACCACGAAGCGCAGGCTGCCCTCGCGCTTGCCGCCAGCCGAGATCGCGCGGGTCCCGTCGAACAGATCGTTGCGATCGTCCGCCGTGCGGGCCGGGGCAAACCGCCGTCCGTCGACGTTCAGATACATGTGGCGCCGGTCGGGGTCGGGCATCAGCGCGCGGCCCGAGCCGTTCTGCACCTGGATCAGCGCGGTCACCTCGGCGCCTCGCTGATCGCTGCGCACCTCGCTCGACAGCAGCCGGACGGTCATCGCCCCGAATCGGATCGTGTTCGCCTTGCCGCCGAAATGCAGGACGGCGCTTGGCACCTCGCAGGATCCCGCACGGAAGTCGCCGGCCCGGCGCGTGTCGCGGCAGGGTGGCGGCCCCATGCGCAGGCCCCGGACGTCGTAGATCGCGACGTGGCCGAGATCCAGCACGCGCCTGCTGCGCGGCAGGCGCTCGAACTTGTGCGCGACGGCGTCCGGATAGAACCCGAGCCCGCCGCCCGGATCGTCCGTGGTCTGGAAGAAGTACCCGGCGAGGTTGTTGGCACTGATACGCCGGTCGTCAACGACGACGTAATCGACCTTGTTGGCGGCGAGCAGGTCGCGCTCCCACGGCATGAGCTTGCCGTCCTTGAACAGCGACGGGACGCCGTTCGCCCGGCCAGCGAGCACGAAGTGCGCCCCCGCTACGGCGAGCTGCCGGCCGGACGTCTCGTCGGCGACGTACGTCGACTTCGGCGGCAGGTTGCGCACCGCCCACGCCACGGCTTCCGAGCCCTGCGGACGCAGCGTCGCGCCGTTCTTCGCCTTCACCGCGATGGGCTGCGACGGCAGGATCGCGCTCGGCCAGCCCTGGATGACACCGCCCGTGACGCAGATGAGGGCGAAGGCGGTCGCGAGCCCCGCCGCCAGTCGCGGGCGACGGGCCCTGCCCTGCACGCGCGCCGAGATCGCGATCGCGAGCAGGAGGGCGACGCCGATGAACAGGAAGTCCGACGAGCGGTTCGCGGTCTCCCAGGCGCCCGGGAACATCTTCAGTGGGTAGAGCACGAGGAACCCGGCGCCGATCGCACCGAGCACGAGCGCGGGAGCCCGGCCGATGCGCCTGCGCCGCCAGAGGTCGTGGAGCGCCCAGACGATGCCCGCGCAGATGAGCGCCGCGGACCCGAAGGCGAGGATCTTCTCGGGCAGCGGCGTGGTCAGCCCGCCCGCGGCCTCAAACGGACGGCGTGTCCCCTCGTTGGCGACGTCGACCACCGCCTGCCACGTTCGTGTTGCCACGAACCCGAGGTACGAGCCCGTGCCCTTTGCCACGAAGAGAAACCAGGCCAGCGCGGCCGCGGCAGCGGCGATCGTCAGCGCCGGTGCCCGCAGGTGTCCCGCGCCCCGGCGCGCACCGAGCGCGGTGAGGACGATCAGGGACACGACGAGCGCGTAGGAGGTGATGTGGTGCGTCGCGATCACCGCGCCCGCGAGCAGCATCGCCGTCGCCATCAGGGCCAGGCGCGCGCCGGGGCTCGGGGCGCGGCGACGGCTGATGACCGCGAGCAGCGTGACCACGAACAGCGGCAGGCTCAGCGACTCGTAGGAGAACTGCGAGCTCCAGAACAGGAAGTTCGGGCTCGCGGCGTAGAGCAGCGTCCCGATGCCGGCCAGGCGGGTGGAGTCGGAGATGCGCTCGAACAACAGGAACAGCGCGAGCATGAGGATGAGCCGCGCCGAACCGATGACGATCGCGCCGCTCGCGTGCGGCGAGAGCCCTGAGATCGCGCTCAGCGCAGCTGTCACCGCGTGCAAGCCCGGGAAGCCCGATGCCACCGGGACGCCGGTGAGCGGAATCTGCTCGAACAGACGGTGATCGGACAGCACCTGCTCGGTCGCGGCGAGGTGCGTGTACTCGTCGCTGATCGTGAAACCGAACGGGTCGTGCAGCAACTTGACCGCGTACGTCAGCAGTCCGAGGAGCACGACGAGCATGAGGCGATCCGTTCGCGGCGTCGTCGGCGAGATGAGGGCGATCGCCAGCGGGAAGACGATGATCACGTACCCGAGCCAGAACGCCCCATGCGACCAGGTGGTGCCGGCGCCGGTGCGCTCCAGCAGGTACGCGCCGGAGACCACCCACAGCCCCATGACGGCGACGATCGACGCCGCGGCCGCATAGCGCCGGCGCGGCGTCCGCGCGCTACCAGCCGGCGGCGGCTGCTGCGGGAGGCGCGTCGCCGGGGGTGCGGTCGGTGTTCGCAGGATGCTCACGCCTGACCGTCCTTCTCCGCGTTGCGACCGAGGATCTGCGCGTAGAGCGACAGCAGGGCGTCGACCGTGTCGTCCCAGCTCTGCAGGTTCACGGGGGGCGCCTGCGGCGGTTGGTCGATGAGCTGCACGATCTGCGCCGCGTGCTCGGCCGCGTGGCCCTCGAGGTCGACGCCCGACGCGAGACGCTTGTTCGCGAGCTCGGACAGGCCGCCGCCATCGCGACCCACGAGCATGGGCACCCCGAGCGCGATGGCTTCGACGGCCGCCATCGGATGGGTCTCGAACTCGCTGAGGAGCGTCGCGACCGATGCGCCCGCGAGCTGGCGCGCGTACGCGTCGCGGTCGCGCTCGGCACGGATCTCGACGCGATCGGCGACGCCCAGCTCCCGGGCGAGGTCGGCAAGCTCGCTCCCGTAGGGCCCCGTGCCGGCGATCCACAGCCGGGCGTCGGGCACCTCACGCAGCACGTGCGGAAGCGCGGCGATGGCCCGCTGGTGGCCCTTGTAGCGCTCGAGGCGGCCGATGGACACGATCAGCGTGCCGTCGGTCGCGACCGAACCGTCCACAGCCGGGAGGTTGCTGCCGTTGGGGATCGTCACGAACCGGCCCGCCGGAAGGCGCAGGAGCGCGGGGTAGCGCTCGACCTCCCAGTCGGCGGTGGCGATCAGCGCAGCCGCCCTGGCGAGCACCGGGCGCATCGCCCGCAGCTGACGGTCGCGTACGGCCCCGCGTAGCCGCGACGTGTGGCCGCCCCCGTGGAATGTCAGCACGTAGGGCGTCCGCGATCGTGCGGCGGCGACCATCGCCAGCGGCGACAGGAACGTGTGGTAGCACTGCACGTGGATCACGTCCCAATCTCCCTGGGCGATGGCGCGGACCACGCCGGGGGCGACGACCTGGTCGCCGTTCCGCGGCCACGCCGCGACGCGGCGGACACGGACGCCGCCGAGGACCTCGCTGCCAGGCAGCCGGCCGCTCGGGTCGGCAGTCAGCACGTCGACGTCGATGCCGCGAGCCTGCAGTCCGAGCGCCGTGGCGCGCACCGCGGTCTCGACGCCGCCGACAGACGGCTCGTAGAACGGCGTCACCTGCAGGACGCGCATGGTTGCCGTCGCGCGCGAGGTCCGAGGCGCGGGATGAGCCGCGGTGACGGTAGTCAGGACGTGCGCTCCGCCAGGGTGCGCGTGCGCCGCTCCGCGACGAGCAGGCGGAGGATCCGCCACCCGTCCCGCCACGTCCTCAGGTTGCTCTCGCCGAAGATGCGCCGCTCCTCGTAGCACGCGACCTCGGTGATGCTCAGACCGGCGCGCGCGGCGCGAATGCACATGATGGTCTCGCCTTCGAAGCCGCCCGCGCCGTTGACGACGTACGGGACGCAGTGCCGCCAGAACGCGTTGAACCCGTACGTGAGATCGGTGTAGCGCGTGCCGTGCATCACGTTGGCGGCCATGCCGAGCGCGCGGTTTCCGGCTGCTCGCAGCCGGGTGAAGTCGGCGCTGCCGCCTCCGGCGACGAGCCGTGAGCCCTTCGCGAAGTCGGCGCCGGCGACGAGCGCTGCGACGAAGCTCTCGATCTCGCTGGCCTTCTGCGAGCCGTCGGCATCGAGGGTGACGATGATGTCGCCTCGGGCAACCGCGAACCCGGCGAACAGGGCGTCGCCCTTCCCGCGGCCGGGCTGGCGCATGACGATGGCCGCCGGGCGCAACTCGCGAGCGACCCTCATCGTGTCGTCGGTCGAGCCGCCGTCGACGATGATCACCTCGTACTGCTCCGCGACGGCGGAGAGGACGTGAGGCAGGTTGGATGCCTCGTTCATCGTGGGGATGACGACGCTGACGGTCGGCTCGGGCTCCTTGCGGGGTCCGGTGCGACCGAAGCGCTCGTGGGTCGCGCGCTCTGGCAGATGCTGCTCTGACGCGAGGCTCTCCGTGATTGCGTGCGGCTCCACAGTGCTCCTTTCGTGCCCGTCGCGTTGCGCCCGGCTTTAAGACCTGCTGTGAGCTCGCGTGGCTCCGCGTCCACGCGTAGCACCCACGGCAGCCGATCGCGTTGAGCTGGACTCACAACACGCGATACGGCCCTCCATGGGAGGCCCTGCCCTACCGATCGCCGCGCCCCGCACATCCGTGGCCGGCTGGTCCTGCGTCGCCCCGTCCTGGGACCGTGTGGCTCTGAGGCGCCTCACCCATGGCCCGCCAAAAATCTGCCGAACCCAGGTCTATTGCCTTATCGACAAGGTAGACCGATCGGGTCGCACCGATGTATGGCCGGACCGTCCAAAACTTCTGCACGATCGTCCGACCGGCGGTCGAGGTCATCGCACGCCTGGTCAAGCAAACTGATCTACGGAACGTCGCTGCCGCACTTGCTATGAGGAGGCACATGAGCGCGTTGACCGCAGAGCACTCACCGGACGGAGCGCCGCACGCACCCGCGCGCGGCGCGCCGGGCCACCCCGATCCGGGCGGGCCCACCGCGGTGTCCGCGATGCTCGATCACCGGCTCGCGAAGATGGCGCCGATCAGAGGTGCCTGGCTGGACTGTGGCTGCGCCGACGGCGGCTACTGCGTGGCGCTGCTGGATGCGGGCGCCGATCGCGTCGCCGGCGTCGACCCCGAAGCCGGGCGAATCGCAGCGGCCGGCGAGCGCGACTCGCGCGACGGAAGACTGTCGTTTCACACCCTGACCGATGAGCGCCTGCCGTTTGCCGACGCCTCGTTCGACGGGGTGCTGCTCAATGAGGTTCTCGAACACGTCGAGAACGAGCGGGCGACACTGGCCGAGATCGCACGGGTCCTGCGGCCGGGGGGGCGGCTGGTGCTCTACAGCCCCAACCGCTTCTTCCCGGCCGAAGGCCACGGGCTGCGACTGAGCGCCCGAGTGACCCTGGGCTTTCCCGTTCCGCTCGTGCCGTGGCTGCCCGAGCGGCTGACCGCACGCTTCATGCGGGCCCGCAACTACTGGCCGTCCCAGCTGCAACGCCTCGTCGAGGAGTCCGGACTGGAGGTGAAGCGCCTCGGCACCGCCTTCCCCCAGTTCGCGATGTACTCGTTGCTGCCCGAGCGGGTGATCGCCGCCTACCGCACGTTCGTGCCGATCTTCGAGCGCATGCCCGTCCTGCGCTGGTTCGGCGTTTCGGTGTTCATCGAGGCACGCCGGCCCGGCGTCTGACCGTTCCCCGGGCTAGTCCACGTGGCCTAGCGGCGCCGGAACAGCCCGCCGATGGCGCCGATGCCACCGCCGATGACGAACCCGGCGACGGCCGCGCCGATGACTGCCTTCTTCTGGTGCACGACGAGCTGGCGGCGCCAGTCCGTCAGGACCGCAACCTCGCGGTGCAGCCGCTCGATCGACGTGCCGAGCTCGCGGCGGTTGGCCTCGATCGAGGCGCGGATCTCCTCGGGCGTGCGCGTCGGCATCAGCGCTGGCTCTTGCCGCGCTTGAACTTGAACGTGCGCTTGATCTTCTGCGCCTCGTCGATCGCCATGTCCGGCTTCGGCGGCGCGCCCTCGCGCAGAAAGCGCGCGGCGAGATAGCCCGCGAGCCCGCCCATCAGGAAGAGCAGGCCGGCGACGAAGAAGAAGCCCCAGAAGAACTCGTTCTGGCCGACAGGCAGCACGAACCAGGCCAGCCACGCGAAGCCGTGCAGGAGAAACAGCAGCCCGACGATCACGAAGATTCCCGCGCTGACCCCGACGACGATCCCCTTCAGCAGCTTGGTGATCTTCTCGGTGACCTCGGCCTTCGCGAGCTCGATCTCCTCGCGCACGAGCAGCGCAGCGCGCTCGGAGATCTCCTGGACCGTCTGGGAAAGCTCGTGAGTGGGGCTGTCAGTGGCCAAGGCGACGGATGATCAGGGCGAGCAGGAGGCCGCCACCGAAGGCGGCCCCGACGAGGATCTCAGGCCGCTCGGCCAGATCGAATGCTGGCTCTGGCCACGCGCCCTGTGACCCAGGCCTGATACCCGGTTCGTGGTGGGAGATGCTGTCAGCCAATCGTGGGGCCGGCTCGGGCTCGAAGTGGTGCGGCGCCGGCGGCTGGTACGCGGGGATCGGCTCGGGCGGTGGCGGCTGGTAGGCGGGCTCCGGCTGCGGCGCGGCAGCAGCCGCCTCGGCGATGGGCGCCTCGTACGGCAGCTCGACCGCCTCGCCTTCGACGACGGCCTCGGCCTCGGGCGCGTTCGCCTCCGCCTCGACCACGGGCTCCTGCGCGACGGCTGGGCCCGCGGACGGAGGCGCGCTGTGGTCGCGCTGCCCCTCGGCGCCGGCCAGCGACTCGGCCGTCACCGACTCGGGCGCCGCAGGTGGGTATGCGGCGGCGTCGCGCGCGGACGCGTCCTTGCCACGACGTTTGCCGAATCTCATTCGGGCGGGTCTTCCCCGTAGATACGGCGCCAGATCATGCCGGCGGCCCGCGTGGTCGCGATCGATGCCAGCGCGCCGAGGCCGGCGAGCAGTCCTGACCAGATGAGGCGCTTGACCATGTCGTTGCTCATGCCCGCATCCTCTCAAACAGCCCCGGCGGAAGCGGGCGCAGCTTCCAGCCCGCCGCAGATCGTCTCGACGATGAACGCCTTGGCCTGATCGAATTCGGCCTCGCTCTGGGGCAGCATGTCGAAGATCCAGCCGGTCAGGACCTGCTCGATCGCGCCGTAGAACGCGAGCGCGGCGAAGGCGGGCGTGACGTCGCGCTTGAAGCTGCCGTCGGCCTGTGCCTTCTCGACGATGTCGGCGATGAGCGCGTACGCCTCGCGGATCTTCCCGAGGTGCGTGCGGCCGAACGAGTTCGCCGCCCGCGTGACCTCCACGATGATGACCTTCATGAGGTTCGGGTTGTAGCGGTAGGAGTCGATGATGAACGCGGCGATCGCGTGCAGCTTCTCGCGCGCGGGCATGTCCTGGCGGTCGATCTCCTTGATGACGTCGAGCAGGATGTTCCAGCGGTCGAGGAACAGCGTCGAGAGCACCTCGTCCTTGCTGCGGAAGTAGTGGTAGACGAGGCCGTAGGCGACGTTCGCCTCGTCGGCGATGTCCGAGACGCGGCACGCGTGGAAGCCGCGACTGGCGAAGGCGACGACTGCCGCGTCGAGGATCATCGCGCGCTTGTCGCCGCCGCTGGCCCTGGTCCCAGCCATCAGGTGGTGACCTCGACCGGCCACTCGTAGGCGGCCGGGCGGCGGTTGGCGAGCGCGGGCAGATCGCGGCGGATGTGCGCCTGCGCCTCGAGATCGAGGTCGGCGGCGATGTGGCCCTCCCCGTCGGGCGCGAGCGCGAGCACGAGGCCCCACGGGTCGACGATCATCGATCGGCCGCCCGAGCGCAGGCCGGCCTCGTGCTCGCCGATCTGGTTGGCGGCGATGACGAACGCCTGGTCCTCGATCGCCCGGGCGCGCAGGAGCACCTCCCAGTGGTCGCGCGTCGTCGGCACGGTAAACGCCGCCGGCACGGTGAAGATCCGCGCGCCGCGTACCGCGAGGATGCGGTACAGCTCCGGGAAGCGCACGTCGTAGCAGATGCTCAGGCCCAGCTCGACGCCGTCGGCGGTCGTGCTGAGGACGAGCTCGGTGCCGGGCTCCTCGTGCTCGGACTCGCGGTACACCGTGCCGTCGACGACGACGTCGAACATGTGCACCTTGCGGTAGGCCGCGCGGATCTCGCCATCCGGCCCGATGTGAACCGACGTGTTGCGCAGGCGCTTCTCGTCGGCGACGCGCTCGGAGATCGAGCCGGCGACGAGCTCGATGCCCAGCTCGCGCGCGACGCCGCGCGCCCAGGTGATCGCGGGACCGTCCAGCGGCTGGGCGCCGGCGACGAGGGTCTCGCCGCGGCCGAGCGCGCTCCACTTCTCGGGCAGCACGACGAGCTGGGCGCCGTCCGCTGCGGCCGCGCGCGTGAAGCGGTCGGCGCGCTCGAGGTTGCGCTCGAGGTCGGGTGTGGCGTTGAGCTGGACGGCGGCGACACGCATGGTGGAGGGCCCAATTGACTCGTCAGTCAACTCGCCTGGATGCTACCCGCAACCCCGGGCCTCATCGCGTCCGACGATCCCGCGCAACTTCTTTCGCGTGGCGGAGTCTGAACATCGTGACCATCGCAACGCCCTTCTCCATCGCCGTCTGCTGCCTCGCCACGCTGACCACGCTCACGCTCGCGCCCGTCGCCGCGGCTGACACCACGCTCGCCCCCGATGCCGTCGCCGACGAGGTGACCGCGCTCGACGGCACGATCGTCTGGATCAGTGGCACCTTCGGCGACCAGGTCCTCATGCAGCGCAGCCCGGCCGGCATCATCGCGCGGGTCCGGGGCGCGCCGCACGCCAAGGCGTACCGGACGATCGATCTCGGTCACGACCGCAAGAACCGGCTGGTGCTCACGTACGAGCGCTGCAAGACCGCGAGCTCGTGCAAGCCGTTTCTCGACAACCTCAAGGGCACGCGCTCGAGCTACAAGCACCTGACGATCAAGCGCTGCGAGGTGGCGACGGCCCCGGCCGTTTGGCGCGCGCGCCTGGCGTACGGCCTGCTGTGCCGCAAGCCCAACCACCAGCGCGACGACGCGCGCTCGGGGCTGTACGTCAGGAACGGAACGCAGAGCCCGCGCCGGATGCGGATGCCGAAGGACGCCAAGAAGTTCGGCGTGACGGGCATCAGCTCGGTCGACATGCGCGGGACGCGCGTCGCCGCCATCGCCTCGGACATCTACGAGTACGCCTTCACCGAGCAGGTCGATGAGACCGGGCTGCGCTCGGTGTTCAGCGCCGCGTCGGAAGGCGACAGCGACGAGCACACCACGGGCCTCGCGCTCGGCGCGGGCGGCGCGATGTGGGCACTGACGGACGCCGAACACGCGGGCGATCCCAACCAGGCACGGATCCTCCGGGTCGCGGGCACCTGCTACGACCTCGAGGCCCTCGTCAACCCCGCCGGGCCCGACCAGGAGAACGGTTACCTCGCCACGGACCTTGCGGTCGACGGCGCGACGCTCTATCTCGTCGTCCCGGGCACGGGAATCGTCCAGCACCCATTCGCGCCGCAGGGAGCGTGCACGCCGCTGTAGCCCGCGGCCGCGGCTCTGATCGCCACGTGGGAAGCTGCGCCCGATGGGCGATGAGTCCTCCCTTCCGATGCGCTGGGAGACGGCCGCGGCGCGTCCCGACCTGCCGGTGCCCGTGCCGCCGGCGGACATGCCGCTCGTCCGCGGCGGGCGGCCGCTCAAGCGCTGGCGCTACATCGCCGCCTTCAGCGACGAGCTCATGCTCTGCGCGGGCTCGGCGCAGATTGGCCCGCTGCGCAGCTCGTGGTGGGCCATCTGGGACCGGTCGCGCGGCGAGCTGAGCGAGCGCACCCGAGTCGGCCGCGGCACCGCGGCGCGGTTCGGCCCGGGCGGTCGACTCACCGTGCGTGACCGCCGCGCGTCGATCGACCTCGACGTCGAGGAGGGCTCGGCGGTCGAGTCCCTCAACCCCCACGGCGAACAGTACGTCTGGACGCGCAAGCAGTCCGCGCGGCCCGCCGGCGGGCGGATCACCGTCGGCGGGCGCACCGTCGACTTCGCGGGCCTCGCGGTCGTCGACGACACCGCCGGATACCACGCGCGCGCGACCGAATGGTGGTGGTCGGCCGGCGTCGGGCACGCGGCCGACGGCGCGGCCGTGGGATGGAACCTCGTCAGCGGCGTCAACGACGGTCCGCGGGCGAGCGAGCGCTCCATCTGGTCAGCGGCCGGGTCGCGCGAGGTCGGTCCGGCGCGCTTCGCGCGGGACCTGACGGCCGTGGCCTTCGCCGAGGGCGGCGAGTTGCGCTTCAGCGAGGAGTCCGTCCGCGCCAGGACGGACGGTCTGTTCCTCGTTGTGAGAAGCGACTATCGTCAGCCGTTCGGAAGCTTTGAAGGTTCGCTGCCCGGGGTAGGACGCGTGAGCGGTGGGCTCGGAGTGATGGAACACCACATCGCCCGCTGGTGATAGGTGTTACGAACGCAGCACTCAACTACCAGGGGGACTTCCATGCAGACTCGCGCGCCCAGCCCGGCGCTCGTCATCTCGATCATCGCGCTCGTCGTGGCCTGTAGCGCCACCGCCTACGCCGCGACGAGGATCACGAGCAGCAGCCAGATCAAGAACGGGATCATCACCGGGAAGGACATCAAGAACCGGTCCATCAAGGGTGTCGACATCGCCAAGGGCGTCATCAGTTCGGGGAGCGGCGGCGGCGGCGCGCAGTCCGCGATCGAGATCACCCGCAAGGTGGGACCGACCAACCAGCCCGCCAACCAGAACATCAAGGTCGTCGACCTGTCGGTGCCCGCGGGCGCCTACGTCATCTCGGCCAAGACGACCCAGCAGGCGTTCCCGCCGACGGGCATCCTCGGGCAGCCGGTGACGGTCGGGCTCGGCCACTGCAAGCTCGATGCGGCCGGCGACGTCGACGACTCGACCGAGACGGTCGCGGCGAACCAGCGCTCGGCCTCCGGCCAGCACTACATGCAGATGACGCGTACGTTCGGCGCGACGTCGACCGTCTCGCTGATCTGCGACGCCGGCGTCGAGTGGAACACGACGAACTCGTCGATCATCGCGGAGAAGGTCGGCAGCGTCTCGAAGACGAACACCGGCAGCTGATCGCCTGAGTCGTGCGGCGGGTCGCGCCCCGGGCGCGACTCGCCTCACTTCACAACGCGACGGGCCAGTCCGCCCGTCACCATGGTGATCGTGCCGTTGCCGATCACCACCGAGCGACTCGTGATGCGGCCCTACCGCGCCAACGATGTCGCCGAGCTGCACGCGGTCGTCTACGGCGACCATGAGGCCATGCGCCTGCTCGGCGGCGCGCGCGATCTCGCGGGAACCCGCGCGGCGGTCGAGCGTTCGATGAACCAGCAGGAGCTCGACGGCTACTCCTTCTGGGCGGTCATCGAGCGCGAGTCGGGGCTCATGGCGGGCGAGGCCGGCCTGTTCCCGCTCGCCGAGGACCGCAAGGACATCGCGCTCGGCTACGCCCTCGGCGTGGACTTCTGGGGCCGCGGCTACGCGACCGAGGCCGGCCGCGCTGTGCTCGAGGAGGCGTTCGGCCCGCTCGGCCTGCAGCGCGTCGTGGCGATCACCCGCGCGACGAACTTCCGCTCCCGCCGCGTGCTGTCCAAGCTCGGATTCGGCGCGCAGGGCCTGCGCCACGTGTGGGGCGCCGAGCAGCTGTACTACGAGGTCGACGCGCCGGGCAGGCGGCTCAGCACCTCGTAGGGGCCAATCGCGTCCAGGGCCGTGAACCGGGGAAACAGGGCGATCGCGATGTCCATGCCCGCAGCCTCGCTCAAGCGAGGAACCGGCCGCGAGCGCCGGGCTCGGCCGGGCCGGCGACGGCGCCGGAGTGCAGCAGCGCCGCGATGTCCTCCTCGCCGTAGCCCGCCGCGCGCAGGACCTCCTCGCTGTGCTCGCCGAGCGCAGGACCCGGCAGCCGGTTGCAGTCCGCCGGCGTTCGCGACAACGTGACCGGCGAGCCGAGCAGCTCCACGGGTGCCGCCGTCCCCGGCTGGTCGAGGCGGGCGACCATCCCGCGGGCCTGCACGAGCTCTGAGCGCAGCGCCTCGTCGAGGTCGAGCACGGGCTCGAGGCAGCACTCGATCCGCTCCGCGAACGCCTCCCACTCGGCGCGCGTGCGCGCCGCGAAGAGCGCCTCGACCTCGGCGTGCGCCGCGCTGCCGGGCCGCGAGAATTGCAGCTCGACGAGGTTCTCGCGCTCGACACCGCGACACCAGGCCGCCCAGAACTTCGGCTCGAGCGCGCCGAGCGTGACCCAGCCGTCCGCGCAGGCGTAGGGGCGGTAACAGATGAGGCCGCCCGCGAGCTCGAGCTCCCCGCGCCGGGGAACCTCGCCGCCGGCGAAATGCCGCGCCGCCACCATCGCCAGCCACGACAGCGCCGCGTCGGTCATCGAGATGTCGATCAGCTGCCCTTCCCCGCTGCGATCGCGCTCGCGCAGCGCCGCCAGGATCGCGAACGCGGCCGTGAGGGCGCCGCCGCCGAGGTCGGCGATCTGCCCGGCGGGCTGCACTGGCGGGCCATCCGCCTCCCCGGTCAGGCCGAGCAGCCCCGCCACGGCGAGGTAGTTCATGTCGTGGCCGGCGCGCTCGCGCAGCGGCCCGGTCTGCCCGTACCCCGAGATCGCGCAGTAGACGATGCGCGGGTTTGCGGCGCGCATCGCCGCGTAGCCCACTCCGAGCCGGTCGAGGACCCCGGGCCGAAAGGACTCGAGCACGACGTCGTGCTCGCGCACGAGGGCGAGAAGCACGTCGCGCCCCTCGGCCTGCTTGAGATCGATCCGGATCGACCGCTTGTTGCGGTTCAGCGCGAGGAAGAGCGCGGACTTCGCGCTGTCGTCGGCGCCGTCGACGAACGGCGGCGCCCAGCGGATGTAGTCGCCGGCGCCCGTGTCCTCGACCTTGAGCACGTCGGCGCCGTGGTCGGCGAGCAGCAGGGAGCAGAAGCCTCCGGGCAGCAGCCGGCTGAGATCGAGGACCGAGACGCCGTGAAGCGCACCCGTCACTGCGGGGGCGGGAGCAGCGGCTGTGCCGCGAGATGGCGGCGCACCACCGCGAGCTGGGCCTCGCCGACGCGCAGGGCGTCGATGACGTCGGGCTCCACGCCCTCGTGCTCGAGCTCGCGGGCGGCGCTGCGCACGTGGGCCAGCGCGAACGTGAAGTAGCGCAGTGTCCTGTCGATGTCCGCGTCGCGGACTGCGGGGTTCTCAACCGTGGCCATACCGCGACGCTAACCCGGCGGCCGGACGCAAGATGCGGTGCCGCGCTCAAACGGGATCGGCAAGCAGCGGCGCGATCGCGTCGGCCGCGACCTCGCCGTATCCCGGCGCCGCCGAGGTGATCTCGGCGCCGACGACATCGCAGCGCATCATGACCTCGGCGAGGAACCCGCGCAGCATCCGCGCGGTCAGCCCGTCAGCGGACGGGAAGGCGGCCGGCAGCTCGTCCGGATCGATGACGTCGAGGTCGATGTGGACGAACACCTCGAGGCCCGCGAGCGGCGCCGCGTCGTCGATGCGGTGCACGCCGCTCGTGTCGAGGTTGACCCGCTCGCCGCCGTCGATGTCGCGCACGCCGTACATGACGATCCGCGCCGGCTCGGGTCCCGCGCCGAAGCCGGTCTCCCACAGCCCGCAGGCCCCAGCGAGGCACATGCCGCCGAGGTAGCCCGATGTCGTCGTGTCCGGCGTATGAAAGTCGCCGTGCGCGTCGATCCAGAGCACGTGGGCGTCCGGGTGATGGCGGGCGACGACGGGCAGCGTCGCGATGCAGATCGAGCAGTCGCCCGCGAGGATGACCGGCACGCGGCCCGCGACGAAGGCGTCGTCCAGCTGCCCGCCGGCCTCGAGCAGGCAGCCGCGCGACGCGCGCAGATCCTCCTCCCACCCCCACGCCCGCGGTTCTCCCGGCGAACCGATGACCCGCGCCTGGAGCAGCTCGGCGAGCTCGCGCGTCCCATCCGCCGCCTCGGGACCGCGATCGGCCGTGCGGCACAGCAGGCTGACTATCTGCCGGTCCATCGCGGCTCGCGCTTTTGCAGGAACGCGGTGACGCCCTCGCGCGCGTCGTCGGTGGACAGCGCCGTCGCCAGCTCGCCGCGCAGGTACTCGAGCGCCTCCGCGAAGGCGAGATCCTGCTGGGCGTAGAGCGCGTCCTTGCCCAGGCGCATGAGCAGAGGGGACTTCGCGGCGAGCTTGCCGGCCCAGTCGGCGACCGCGGCGTCGAACTCCTGCGGCGCGGTGACCCGGTTGACGATGCCCAGTCGCTGCGCCTCGTGGGCGTCGACGGGTTCGCCGAGCAGCAGCATCTCGGTCATCTTCTTGCGACCCACGTTGCGCGCCAGCAGCGCGGCGATCATGAAGCCGAACAGGCCGACGTTGATCTCGGGCGTCCCGAACGACGCCGTCTCCTTCGCGATGACGAGGTCGCACGCCAGGGCGAGCCCGAGCGCCCCCGCGAGCACATGCCCGTTCGCCGCGCACAGCACCGGCTTGCCGAGTCGCCCGATGAGCTCGAACAGCCGCGGGAAGCGTTCGTTGGCGGCGTGGCGCTGCTCGGGCGAGGACTCCACGAAGCCGGCGAGGTTTCCGCCGCTCGAGAAGACGGTCTCGTGCGTCGAGGTGAGCACCACGCAGCGCACGTCGTCGTCGTCGCGCGCCGCGCCCAGCGCGGCGATGAGCTCGTCGAGCAGCTGGTCCGAGAGCGCGTTGCGCGTGCCGGGCTCGTCGAGCGCGATCGTCGCGACCCCGCCGTCATCGACCTCGTAGCGCAGCGTGGCGTACGGCACGCGCCGCAATGTAACCTGCGCTCCCCGGGCGCGACGTCCGCCTGCGGCCACCCTAGTCACCCTGCACGAAGCCGCATCCCACGCTGCGCGATGTGGACAAGGATCGTACGGGCAGTTGATTGACCTTGCACCGGTTTGCAGCCTAGATTCGGCCCTAACCAGAGTGGCGCTGTTTCTCGCGGCGCCAGAAAGGACTCGCGTGAAGCATCGCAACCTCAAGGCTGGAGTTGCTTGTTGTCTGGCGGTCGGCGTGACCGGCGCCGCCTTCGCCACAACCGCCTCGGCGGCGACACCCACGAAGGTCACTATCAAGGCCGTGACATCGGCCAAGTTCAAGCCCAACCGGTATATCCAGGACGGACTGCGCTGGAACAAGGACGTGTACAAGGTCAAGTCGGGCGGCACGCTCCACGTCGTCAACGGCGCGGCGGACGAGGGCCCGCACACCTTCACCGTCGTCAAGAAGTCGGATCTGCCCAAGACCGTGGGCGACGTCTTCAACTGCGCGATCTGCAACAAGCTCGGCATGGCGCACGGTGCCGATCCCAACAGCGAGGCGCCGCCGACGTTCCAGTACCTCGAGAACGGCGTGGGGCAGAACACCGCGCCGAACGTCGACAGGCCCGGGGATTCCGGCGTCACCGGTCCCGGCCAGAAGGGCGAGTTCATCGACCTGAAGGTCACTGCGGCCAAGGGCAAGACCCTGTACTTCATGTGCATCATCCATGCGCAGATGCAGGCCAAGGTCAAGGTCAAGTAGGAGGCATTTGACCCTCCGTCGTATCGCGAGGATCCTGGCGGCCGCCGGGATCCTCGCGCTCGTTCCTGCCGGTTCGGCCGCGGCGCGGACGCGCGACTACTGGGTGGCCGCCGCGCCGACGAACTGGACGATCGTCCCCAACGGCCGCGACGCGATCATGAACGTGCCGGTCGATCCGGCCGACTCGCTCCTGCCGACGGTGGTCTACAAGCGCTACAGCGCGAACTGGGGCCGCGAGCTGCCGGCGCAGGCCAGCACCGACCGCCAGGTCATCCCGGGCCCGCTGCTGCGCGCACGTGTGGGCGACCGCATGCGCGTCCACTTCAAGAACCTCGACTCGCTGCGCCGCGACCCGCACTCGATGCACTTCCACGGCGTGACCTACGAGCCGAGCTCCGACGGCGCCTACGTCCCGGGCTTCTCGGGCCGCGACGCGGACGTGAAGTACGGCCAGACGTGGACGTACCGGCTCACGGCCGGGCCGCAGTCAAGCGGCGCCTGGCCCTACCACGATCACTCCCCGTCGATGGACGCGTCGATCCACGGCGGGCTGTTCGGGATGCTCTCGATCCTGGGCCGACACCAGCGCGCGCCCGACCGCGAGTTCGTGGTCGTCTTCTCCCCGTTTGGCAAGTTCATGGCGATCGACGGCAGGGCGTTCGTCGGCAACACCCCCGTCTTCAAGTCCAAGGTGGGCGACCTCGTGCAATGGGACGTCATGGCGATGGGATCTGACTTCCACACCTTCCACGTCCACGGCCACCGCTGGATCGCGCCGGGCGGGGTCACGCGGGACACCCAGGCCGTCGGGCCGGCCGAGAGCTTCCGCATCCGCTGGGTCGAGCGGGATCCGGGCACGTGGCTGTACCACTGCCACGTGGAGGACCACATGATGCGCGGCATGATCGGCATCTACCGGGTGGCGCGGCGATGAGACGGGCGGCGCTCGTCGTCGCCGCCGCCGCCCTGGCGCTGCCCGGGACCGCCTCGGCCGTGATCTCCCCGATGACGATGCCCGGGATGGCCCCGGTGACGATCCAGTTCGGGGCGTTCGCTCCCGCCCAGGTCGACGTGCTCCCCGGCGAGACCGTGATGTGGACCAACGGCAGCCCGCGCCAGCACACCGTGAACGCCGACGACGGGTCATTTGCCTCCGGCGTCCTGGCCAGCGGCAACACGTTCACGCGCCGGTTTCCGACCGTCGGCACGTACGCCTATCACTGCATCATCCACCTGAACATGACGGGCGAGATCGACGTGCGCCGCGTCACGCTGCAACCGCTGCCGTCCACCGCCGTCGGGCCGGGCACGAAGGTGGAGTTGCACGGCCGGACCGCGGACCCGGGCGTGCCGGTTCGCATCGAGCGCGCCGATGGCGCCTCGTTCACGACGGTCGGCACCACCACACCCGCGCCCGATGGCACCTGGGGCGCATCGATCAGCGCGTCCCAGTCCGCGTACTACCGCGCGGCCAACGACCGGGGCGCCAGCCAAACGCGCCGTCTGCTCGTGAGCGGACGCAAGATCCGGATCCGGGCCACCCGGCGCGGCGTGTCCGTCCGCGTGACGCCGGCATTGCCCGACGCGCGGGTGGTCCTGCAGCAATACCTGCGCGAGCGCTTCGGGTGGTGGTCGGTGAAGAGCGCGCGCCTGGACTTCGTCTCCTACGCGAGGTTCCGGGTCCACCGACCGGCGCGAGTGCGCGTCCTGCTCATCGGCCCCGACGGCTCGACGCCGATCGCGAAGAGCAAGGTGCTGACGCTGAAGCGCCGCTGGCGCTGACTGGCCAGTCAGCCAGTCGCAACCGCGCGTGAGTAAGGTGCCTCGCGATCACCACGACAAGGAGCGCAAGGATGGGAGTGCTGGACGGAAAGATCGCGATCGTGACCGGGTCGGCGCGCGGCATCGGCCGCGCCACGGCGGAGCTCTTGTCCGAGCACGGCGCGAGCGTCCTCATCAACGACCTCGACGGCGACGTCGCCGAGCGGACCGCTTCGGAGATCGCCGGCGAGACCGCCGTCTACGCGGGCGACCTCACCGTTCCCGGCGCCCCCGACGAGCTCGTGCAGACCGCGATCGACACGTGGGGCCAGATCGACATCATCGTCAACAACGCCGGCTACACGATCGACGCGCCGCTGCACAAGATGAGCGACGACGCCTTCCAGCGGATGCTCGACATCCACACGGTCGTCCCGTTCCGCGTCTGCCGCGCCGCCGCGCCGCACCTGCGCGAACCGGCCAAGCAGGAGCGCGAGCAGGGCGTCGAGGTGTTTCGCAAGATCGTCAACGTCTCGTCGATCTCGGGCACGATGGGCAACGCCGGCCAGGCCAACTACGCGGCCGCAAAGGCTGCTGTCGTCGGCCTCACGAAGACGCTCGCCAAGGAGTGGGGCCAGTTCAAGATCAACGTCAACGCGGTCGCCTTCGGCTTCATCGACACGCGCCTGACGCAGTCCAAGGACGAGTCCAACACGATGGAGGTCGGCGGCGAGACGGTCCAGCTCGGCATTCCCGACAACCTGCGTGGCATGGCCTCGATGGTCATCCCGCTGGGCCGCCCGGGCACCGCCGAGGAGGCCGCGGGCGGCGTCTTCTTCCTCTGCTCTCCGTGGTCGAACTTCGTCCACGGCCAGACGCTCAACGTCACCGGCGGGCAGTGGACCGGCATGACGACCTGAGGGTCGCCGGTCGGGGCCGCACGGTTCTCGAAACTGCATCGGTGACGGGATGAGGGAGCGAGCTCCCCTCGTTCCCTCCCGACCTGAGGCTTCCCGACACACGGACCCCCGAACGACGAATTTCCGAACGCCGCCTTTCCGATAGTCGGAGTTGCGAGTACTCTTGGCGCCATGAAGGTCGTCAAGCCTGCGCCCGCGCACTCGGTGCCTCGTGGCGTCGTCGGCGGAGCCGAGATCTCACAGGGGACCGCGGGCGCCGCGAACATCTACATGGGCGTTTTCCGTGTGCCTGCGGGGAGCCAGTCGCGCCCGCACTACCACGCCGATTGCGAGTCCGCCGTCTACATGCTGTCCGGTGAGCTGCGGGTCCGCTGGGGCGAGGAGCTCGAGCACGAGCTGAGCCTCGAGCCCGGCGACCTCGTCTATGTGCCGCCGCGCGAGACCCACCTGCTCGAGAACCCGTCCGACAGCCAGGCCGCCGAGTACGTCGTGGCGCGTGACGCGCCGCAGGAGGACTCGGTCGAAGTTCCCTGGGCGCGCTGAGCGCGTACGGACCGGCTCGAGCTCGCGCAGATAGACGAGCGAGCGCTCGATGTGGCCCTGGTCGCGTCGACCGCGCCGTCGCGGTACGACGGGTGCGCTGACGGCGGCTACTGGGCCGCCCACAAACGCTGCTTCTTGCCGCGCCGCTCGATGCGGCGCTGCTCGCGCACGCGCTGCAGGACGCCCTTGCGCCCGAGGGTCTCCAAGCCGGAGTGCAGGACGCGGATCTCGCTGAAGATGTCCTCGGCGACGGCCATCTGCTGGTCGCGCGTCGGGTCCTCGACGCGCTCGTAGCGGATCGGGTCGCCGTACTGCAGCGTCACTTTCGGAAACTGCCCGCGCTTGTAGTTGCGCACCTGGGCCGAGCCGTGGATCGCGACCGGCACGATCGGGACGCCGGACTCCAGGGCGAGACGCCCGATGCCGGGCTTCGGCCGGTCGGCGAGGCTGCCGTCGCGCGAGCGCCCGCCCTCGCAGTACATCGCCAGGGCGCCTCCGCGGTCGAGGATCGCGCGCGCGGTGATGAACGCCTCCTCGTCGCGATGGCCGCGACGGATCGGGAACACTCCGCCGTGCGAGTACACCCACTGCGCGGGCGGCTGGAAGAGCTGTGACTTGGCCATGAAGCGGACCTTGCGCCGGGTGAACGCGCCGAGGAAGAAGTGATCCATGAACGAGCCGTGGTTCGGCGCGAAGATCAGCGGGCCGCTCTGCGGGACCTTCTCGCTGGAGATCGACCGCGCGCGGAAGAACGTGAACGCCCACAGCATCGTCGTGATGCGCACGGCCTCGTAGGCGGCGTCGGGCTCCTGAGTGCGCGAGCGCTCGTGGAATTGCGCGAAGTGCTCCGCTGGCCGCTCGTCGCGGAAGTTGCCCTCGGACATGGCGGCGATCTGCTCGCTGCGCTTCATCCTCGCCATACAGAGACCTTACCCCTGCGCCCAACCGCGAGCACGCGTGACGGCGCGCCGCCACTGCTCGATGAGCCCGGCCCGCTCGTCCTCCCCCATGCGCGGCTCGTATCGGGCCCGCTCCCCCTCGCGCCGGGCGACGTCGGCCTGGGTCCACGCGCCGACGCCGACGCCCGCAAGGAGCGCGGCCCCGAGCGCCGTCGTCTCGGGCAGCTTGGCGATGGCGATCGGGACGCCCAGCACGTCGGCCTGGAACTGCATGAGCCAGCCGTTCACCGTCGCGCCGCCGTCGGCGCGCAGTTCGGCGAGCGTCTCGCCCGACGCGCGCTCCATCGCGTCGACGGCGTCCACCGTCTGAAAGGCCATCGCCTCGAGCGTCGCGCGCGCGAGGTGCGCCCGCGTGCTGCCGCGGGTCAGGCCGACGATCGTCCCGCGCGCGTAGGGATCCCAGTGCGGCGAGCCCAGGCCGGTGAGCGCGGGGACGAAGTAGACGCCGTCGTTCGAGGCAAGCGACGCCGCGAGCGCCTCTGTGTCGGAGGCCTGCTCGATGATGCCCAGGCCGTCGCGCAGCCACTGCACGCCTGCGCCGGTCACGAAGATCGCCGCCTCCAGCGCGTAGATCGTCCGATGGGTGGGCGGGGTTCCTATTCCCCAAGCCACCGTGACCAGCAGCCCGGGCGGGCGCGGCGTCGGGGCCACATCGCCGGCGTTCAGCAGCACGAACGAGCCCGTGCCGTACGTGTTCTTGCCGATCCCCGGGTCCAGGCAGCCCTGCCCGTAGAGCGCCGCCTGTTGATCGCCCGCGATTCCGGTCACCGGCACGCCGTCGTGGCCGTCGAGGGCGCCCGCGCGCAACGTGCCGAACTCGCCGATGGAAGGGCGCACCGGCGGCAGTGCGGTGCGGGGGATGTCGCCGAACAGCGCGAGCAGCTCGTCGTCCCAGTCACCGGCCTCGATGTCGTACAGCAGCGTCCGCGACGCGTTGCTTTGGTCGGTGACGTACTCGCCGGTGAGCTTGAAGACGAGCCACGAGTCGACCGTCCCGAACACCGCCGAGCCCTCCGCGCACCGTTCGCGCAGGCCGTCGACGTGCTCGAGCAGCCACTCGATCTTCGTGGCGCTGAAGTACGGATCGAGGACGAGGCCGGTGCGGGTGCGCACGAGCGGCTCGTGGCCCGCGTCGCGCAGTGCGTCGCAGCGCGCGGCCGTGCGCCGGTCCTGCCAGACGAGCGCACGGTGCAGCGGCTCGCCGCTGCGCGGGTCCCAGACGCAGATCGTCTCGCGCTGGTTCGTGATCCCGATCGCCTGGAGGTCGCCCGGGCCGGCGCCCGCGTCGTCGAGCGCCGCGAGCGCGACCGCGCGGGAGACGTCCCAGATCTCGGTTGCGTCGTGCTCGACCCACCCGGGTCGCGGAAAGTGCTGCTCGAACTCGCGGTAGGCGCGGCCGGCCAGCTGCGCCGCACCGTCGAAGACCAGACACGTCGTGCCGGTCGTCCCCTGGTCGATGGCGAGGATCACGCCGCCGAGTCTGCCATCCGCGCGAGCGTGACCGGGGACCCAAGGAGGATCGGACCCCGGCCACCTCTCGCACACGCTGGGCGGTAGTCACGTCGGAGAAGCAACACGTGCCGCCTGTCGCCGCCGGCGACGGGAATGACCGCCGACGGTGCTGTCTTCACCGTAGGAGGGCGGCGACGACGTTCCCTCCGACGCGAGTCCAAAGCTGCGCGGAGCCGTTTGGACCGGTCGTCGAAATGAGATCCGGCGCGCCCTCACACACTGCCGGTCAGGCCGTCGCGGGCGGATCGGATCGCAGCGGCGGCCGGCTGCACCTGATGGTTCGTCAGCCACTCCCACTCCAGGGATCTTCCGTCACACAGGTCCACGACGAGCGCGCGGGTCGTGAAGAGGACGTCCCCGCCGCGGCCGCGCTCGACGACATCGAGAACGTCGGTCAGTGCGATCTCGCGGATCGCGGCGCTGACACCGGCGCCGTGCGTGCGCTGGTCGAGGATCCGCCGCGACGTGACGGTCAGCTGGGCGATCGGGCCCCACTTCTCGCCGTTGTCCGGCCAGCCGCAGGCGAACAGGACGGCCTCGCCGGGCGTAAGCGCCGCGAGGAGCTGCTCGACGTACGCCGGGTCGGGATCGTCGCCCGCGGTGCCCGCGCGGTAGAGCTCGGCGATGGTCTCGGCGGTCTCCACCGGGCTCAGCGCCGGCTGACGTAGACGGCGAGGAAGTCGACGAGCTGGCGCCCGCGATGGACGAAGCCGCGCCACGTGCGCCCGGTCGCGCGATGCGCGAGGTCGAGCTCGAGCTCCTCGACGCGGAAACCCGCACGCGCGGCATCGACCGTCATCCCGATCTCCATGCCGAAGCGCGGCGCGAACGGCACGACGACCGCGAACGCCGGGCCGCTGAGGGCGCGCTGGCCCGAGATCGGCGCCTTCAGGTCGAGGCCCGTGAGGCTGCGGATCGCGCGGTGCGCGAAACCGACCGCGAGGCCGAAGCCGCCGCCGACGCGCGAGGCGAAGACGGCGACCGCGACGTCGCAGCGATCCGCGCGCACCGCGTCGGCGAGCGCGGTGAGCTGCGCCGCGCTGTCGGCGAGATCGCCGTCGACGAGCACGAAGACCGGCGGGTCGGGCTCGAGCGCGCGGCTCAGGACGCGGCGCGCGGCGAGCGTCGCCGCGCCGCCCTTGCCGATCACCCGCTCGCTGCGGACGACCTCGACGCCGGCGTCGTAGGCGACCTGCGCCGTCGCATCGGTGGAGCCGTCGTCGGCGACGAGGACGCGCGCGCCCGGGAACGCGGTGGCGAGCGCGGCCAGCGTGTCTCCCAGCCTGTCGGCCTCCTCGTGCGCGGTGACGATGACGATCGTGTCGGCGTCCATACCGGCGGCTACTCTGCCAGAGCGCCGGGCGAGCAAACGAGGAGGTGAGCGGTTGTGATCGAAGTCGAGGCCCACATCACGGGGATCGTCTGGAAGGTCGACTGCAAGGTCGGCGACGTGATCGAGGAGGGCGACACCGTCATCACGCTCGAATCGATGAAGATGGAGATGCCGGTCGAGGCGGAGGATCCCGGCGTCGTGAAGGAGATCCGGTGCGAGGAAGGTCAGCCCGTCGACGAGGGCGACGTCCTCGTCGTCCTCGAATAGAGCCCCGGGCAGCGAAAATCGAGCTTGCGCTAAGTCGATATAGAGATAGTTCTAACCCTGTCTCGGGACGGTACGGTCTGCCCGAATATGCCGGGGGAACTGCGCATCGATCAGCCGGCGAATGGGGTTCTGCGACTGGCCATCTCGAACCCCGCAAAACGTAACGCGCTCGATTTCGCGATCCTCGACCAGATCACGCACGCGCTGAGTTCCTTGGACGGGGTGCGCTGCGTCATCCTCACCGGCAGAGACGGGATGTTCTCGTCGGGATATGACATCGGCGAGATCCCCGAGGAGCTCTTCGCGCAGGAGGCCGAGAAGCTCGTCGCCCACCCGTTCACCGAGGCGCTCGCGGCCTTTGACTCCGTGGAGGTCCCGACCGTCGCCGCGCTCGGCGGGCCGACCATCGGCGGCGGCCTCGAGCTGTCGCTCGGCTGCGACGTGCGCATCGCCCACGACGGCATCCGGCTCGGCATGCCGCCGGCGAAGCTCGGCCTCGTCTACTCGCACACCGGGCTGCGGCGCTTCCTCAACGCGATCGGCGAGCCGCGCACGCGCGAGCTGTTTCTCCTCGGCCGCTACATCGACGCGCCGACCGCGCTGATGTGGGGACTCGTCAACTGGGTCGTCCCCCCAGAGGAGCTCGAGCAGGCGTCGATCGAGCTCGCCTCGCAGCTGGCCGCGAACGCCCCGCTGTCGATGGCCGGCAACAAGCGCGTCCTGCGCGAGCTGCTGTGCAGCGAGGCCGCGCTCGACCCCGACATCGAGCGCGAGCTCATCGCGCTGCGCAAGGCGAGCTTCCACACGGACGACATGAAGGAGGGTGTCATGGCGTTCGCGGAGAAGCGGCCGCCGCGGTGGACCGGGCGCTGAGGCTTTACGCCCGCGGTCGACGAAACAGCATCGATAAAGGATGGGGATGAGGAAGCGGAAGCGCCCGGCGGGCACGAATGTCGGATTGTGCTCGATATCCGAGCACAATCCGACACGCTGACCCTCCCGAAAGGTGAGTGGCGATTGCGCGTCGCTGTAGGACCTCAGACCGCGACTCGCCTCGCGATCCGCCGAGGCGACGGCTCGCTCACTCCTTCATCGCTGCTGTTCGTGAACCGCGCGCCCGGACGGTGAGCCTCCTCACACCCCACCCTCCGCCCCGTAGGAGAGACTGCGCCCATGGCCATCACTCCCCTCGTTCTCTTCGGCCGGGTCGTCACGTTCGACGACGACTCGACCGTCATCGACGACGGCGCGGTCTACATCGGCGCCGACGAGCTCATCGCCGCCGTGCAGGAGCGCGGCGCGCCCGCGCCCGCGGGCTTCGACGGACCGTCGGTCCTCGAGACCGGCGGCACGATCTACCCGGGTCTCATCGACCTGCACAACCACATCGCCTACAACACGCTGCCGGTCTGGGCCTCGCCGACGCGGCCCGCGGACAAGCCGTGGGAGCGGCGCGACCAGTGGCCCGACGACCCGGACTACAAGCCGAGCATCTCGCTGCCCGCCAACGCGTACTGCAAGATCGCCGGCGAGGCGGTCCTGAAGTACGTCGAGTGCAAGGCGGTCATCGGCGGCACGACGGCGATCCAGGGCTCGGCGAAGGTGCCCAACTACGACGGCTGGCTCGTGCGCAACATCGAGGAGGAGACGTTCAAGACCGGGGACAAGTCGGTGCGCCAGTCGGTGCGTGGGCTCGGCTCCGACGAGGACTTCGCCAAGTACCGCGCGGCGATGGTCGACGACAAGGACTCGTTCATCTACCACCTGTCGGAGGGCAGCAGCCCGACGCTGGTCAAGGAGTTCGACGCGCTGAAGTCGCACGACTGCATCAACGAGCGGCTCATCGCGATCCACTGCACCGCGCTCGACGAGACCCAGTTCGAGGCCTGGAACCCGGAGAGCACGGTCGTCTGGTCGCCGTTCTCGAACCTGTGGCTCTACGGCTCCACGACGCGGGTCGTCAAGGCGCGCGACGCCGGGCTGCGCGTCTGTCTGGGCACGGACTGGGCGCCGTCGGGGTCGAAGAACCTGCTCGGCGAGCTGAAGGTCGCCGACGTCGCCAATCGCCGCCTCTTCGACAGCGCGTTCAGCGACGAGGAGTTGTGCCGCATGGCGACCTCCAACCCCGCGGACGCGCTCGCCTGGGGGGACCGTCTCGGCCGTCTGAAGGAGGGGCTGCACGGCGATGTCCTCGTCACGACGACGCGGGCGGAGGACCCCTACCGCAACCTCATCACCGCGGTCGAGCGCGACGTCCTGTTCGTCGCGATCAACGGCTATCCGTTCTACGGGACCAACGAGCTCATGGGCGCGTCAGCGGCCACGAACGCCGAGCCGATCCGCATCGGCGACGAGAGCCGCTCGATCGTGCTCATCTACGAGGGATACCCGGACGCGGACATGTCCTGGACCGAGGTCCGCCACGAGCTCGACAGCGCGCGTGGCGACCCCAGGCGCCACGAAACGGAGCGCCGGGGCGCGCGCCCGCGCGGGCGCGAGGTCCGCATGATCCCGGACAAGCCGTGGGACGAGAAGGTCTCCCGTGAGGTCACGCCGCCGACACTCGACACGATCGCGCTCCCCGAGCCCGACGCGCTGACACACGACAAGGCGTTCTTCCGCGCGGTCGAGCACCTCGGCTTCCACAAGGGCCTGCTGAACGAGCTGCGCGGCTACTACGACCGAGGCCAGGAGTGAGCGGACACGAGTTCGACCCGGGACCGATCAGCGAGCCGTTCGCGACGCTCGTGCGCGAGTACCCGGGCACCGAGGTCTACCCGGCCAAGCACTTCCGCGTCGAGTGGGGGCCGATCTTCCACCGCGGACGCCTCGACGGGACCGCGCGCGTCCTGATCATGGGCCAGGACCCCGGCCAGCACGAGTCGATCGCCAAGCGCTGCCTCGTCGGCGAGGCCGGCCAGCGCGTGCAGGGCTTCCTCTCCAAGCTCGGGATCACGCGCAGCTACATCGCCGTCAACGCGTTCCTGTACTCGGTCTTCGGCCAGAACTCCGGCGAGCAGCACGCCGACGACGAGAAGATCGCCGAGTACCGCAACCGCTGGCTGGATGCGCTGCTGCTCGACTCGCCGATCGACGCCGTCATCTCGTTCGGCCATCTCGCCGACGGGGCACTGGATCAGTGGCGCAACACTCAGCCGGCGCGCGCGGCCGAGATCCTCTTCAAGGCGCTGACGCACCCGACGATGCCCGAGGCGGCCGGCAAGGACGATCCCGTCAAGGTCGCCAGCGCGATGAAGACGATGCTGCACCAGTACAACGCGGCGCTGCAGGAACTCGACGGCAAGCTCGGCGAGCGCGACGAGCAGCGCGAGCTCGTGCTCTACGGCGACACGATCACCCAGGCCGACCGCGCGACGATCCCCGAGGCCGACCTGCCGCTCGGCGCCCCGTCGTGGTGGTCCGCCCCGCTGCCGTGGGCGGCGCGCGTTGGCAAGACGGTCGACGAGAAGCGCGCGACGGTCGTCGTGACGGTGCCCGAGAGCCTGCGTCCGTGGGAGTGACCGGCCCCGGGCGCGTAGCCTTGCGCGCGTCCCGTGAAGATCGTCACCTGGAACGTCAACTCGCTGAAGATGCGCATGCCGCGCGTGCTCGAGTTCCTCTCGGAGCACGAGCCGGATGTGCTGCTGCTGCAGGAGACCAAGAGCGAGTCGGCCGCGTTCCCGGACGGCGAGCTCGCGATGGCGGGCTATCACGCCGTCCATCACTCGGCCGGGCGCTGGGCGGGCGTGGCGATCGCCGCGCGCGACGAGCTCGAGCTGGCCGATCCGGTCGCAGGCCTGCCGGGCGAGGTGCAGGCCGACGAGGCGCGCTGGATCGAGGCGACCGTGGGCGGGCTGCGCGTGGCGAGCGTCTACGTCCCCAACGGGCGCGGGCTCGGCACGCCGACGTACGAGGAGAAGCTCGCGTTCCTCGACGCGATGGTCACGCGCGCCGGCCAGCTGCGCACGGCCGGTGACGCGGTCGTCATCGGCGGCGACTTCAACGTCGCGCCGGCTGACATCGACGTCTATGACCCGGCGGCGTTCGCCGGCGGCACGCACGTCACGCCCGAGGAGCGATCGCGCCTGGAGGCGCTCATCGCGACGGGCGGCCTCGTCGACAGCTTCCGCACGCTGCACCCCGGCGACGTCCAGCACACGTGGTGGGACTACCGCCAGGGCCACTTCCACAAGGGCATGGGCCTGCGCATCGACCTGCTGCTCGTGAGCGAGGCGCTTGCCGAGGCCATCGAGTCGTGCGGGATGGTGCGCGATTACCGCAAGGGCAAGAAGCCTTCCGATCACGCGCCGCTCGTGCTCGAGCTCGCGACGTGAGCACCGCCGCGCGCGACGGCCTGGTGCGGCTGCGCGCCGTGCCCACGCTGCCGGTGATCGCCGCGACGTTCGCGATCCTGTTCGTGCTCGTCTTCGCGGTCGCCGACCCGGTGCGCCGCATCATCGGCTGCGTGCTGATCGCCGGCGTCGCCGGGTACTGCCTGGCGCGGCGGCGGGGCGGACTGGGCGTGTTCTTCCTCGCCGGCGTGCCCGCCCTGACGTGCACCGTGCTCGACGACGTGTTCGCCTGGCCGCGCTGGACCGGTCTGTGCTTCGCCCCGTTCGCGCTTGTGCTCGCCTGGTATGAGGACCATCCCGACGAGCCCGACGAGCCCGTTGCCCCCGGCGGCGAGCGGCGCTAGTCCCGCCGCAAACCGACCATCGACGTGCGGGGAACGCCACGATGACCAACCAGGGGTCACGCCGCCGCGCACGCTGCTGCAGGGCACGAGCCCGATCCGATCCACTCGACGATCCTCGAGGAGCTCGCGCTGACGAAGGGCAGGAGCAAGAAGCACGGATCGGGACGCCGTCCGGAGCGGCTGCGAATCTGCCGCTGGATGGCGCCCCTGATCACCCGCGACGAGGCTCTGCGGCTCGGTGAGCTCGAGGACCGCACGGAAATCGAGGTCCTGATCGAGCGGGCCTGGCGGGCGCGCGTCGAGCGCTTCGAGGACTCGACGGACATGTGCTCGCTCGTCAACGCGAAGTCGGGCGGGTGCGCGCAGGACTGCGGCTTCTGCGCGCAGTCGCGCTTCGCCGAGGCGCAGACGCCGCTGCACGCGATGATGGAGCCCGAGCAGATCCTCGAGCACGCGCGCGCGGCCGAGGCGGCGGGCGCGCACCGCTTCTGCATGGTCACGCAGGGCCAGGGACTGTCGAAACGCGACTTCGAGAAGGTGCTCGAGGGAACCCGGCTCGTCGCCGAGCACACGAACCTCAAGCGCTGCGCGTCGATCGGGCACATGTCGCCCACCCGGGCGAAGGCGCTGAAGGACGCGGGCGTCCAGCGCGTCCACCACAACGTCGAGACCGCGGAGTCCTACTACCCGGAGGTCACGCAGACCGTCCGCTACGAGGGTCGGCTGCGGACCATCGACGCCGTGCGCGAGGCCGGCCTGGAGACATGTGTCGGCGGCATCCTCAACCTCGGTGAGACGCGCGAGCAGCGCGTCGAGATGGCCTTCGAGCTCGCGGAGATCGACCCGACCTCGGTGCCGATCAACCTGCTCAACCCGCGCCCGGGCACGAAGTTCGGCGACCGCGAGTACATGGACCCGTGGGAGGCCGTGAAGTGGATCGCGATCTTCCGCCTCATCATGCCCGACGCGCTGTTTCGCCTGTGCGGCGGGCGCGTGGAGAATCTCGGCGAGCTGCAGGCGCTCGCGGTGCGCGCCGGCATCAACGGCGTGATGATGGGCAACTTCCTGACGACGCTCGGCAACACGCCCGAGGAGGACCGGGCGATGTTCGAGGAGCTCGGCCTGAACGTCGCGCGCCAGCCCGACAACGCCGCGCACCCGCGCCCGGACAACCGCAGCGGGTGGCTCGAGGGCGAGACGCCGGCCGAGGGAGCGGGCGGCGCCGGCGACGGCGACGTCGCCGAGGAGTTCCGGGGCCTCGAGGTGCGCCTGTGGGATCCGTCGACGCAGCTGCGCTTCGCCCGCAAGGCTCACGTCCCGGCGCGCCCGGACGGCGCGCCCAACGCCGGGCGGCCCGTCCCGCTGTGAGCGAGATCCAGGCGCGGCTCGCCGAGCTCGCAGAGCTCGGGTTGTTTCGCCGGACGCGGCTCGTGTCCGGGCCGCAGGGGCCGCACGTCGTGCTCGACGGCACGCCCGTCCTGCTGCTGTGCTCGAACAACTACCTCGGGCTCGCCGACCACCCCGTCGTGCAAGACGCCGCCGCCGAGGCCGCGTCGCGCTGGGGCGTCGGCGCCGGATCCTCACGGCTCGTGTCGGGAACGATGACCGTGCACCGGCGCCTCGAGGAGCGCCTCGCGCGGTTCAAGGGCACGGAGGCGGCGCTGCTGTTCGGCTCGGGCTACCTCGCGAACCTCGGCGTCGTCTCCGCGCTCAGCCGCGCGGGCGAGGTGATCTTCTCCGACGAGCTCAACCACGCCTCGATCATCGACGGCTGCCGGCTGTCGCGCGCGGAGACCTTCGTCTACGCCCACAACGACATGGAGCACCTCGGCTGGGGTCTCGAGCAGGCGGGCGACCGGTCCTCGCTGATCGTCACGGAGTCCGTGTTCTCAATGGACGGCGATCTCGCCCCGCTCGAGGAGATCGCCGACCTGGCGCGCCGCCATGACGTCCGCCTCGCGGTCGACGAGGCGCACTCGACCGGCTGCCTGGGCCCGGGCGGCCGCGGCGCCGTCGCCGACGCCGGGCTGGAGGGCGAGGTCGACGTCGTCATCGGGACGCTCGGCAAGGCGCTCGGCGCGTACGGCGCGTTCGCGGCGTGCAGCGCGGAGATCGCGCAGTTCCTGACGAACACCGCGCGGCCGCTCATCTTCTCCACGGCTCCCCCGCCTCCCGCGATCGCCGCCGCGCTGGCCGCGCTGGAGATCCTCGAGGAGCAGCCGCGCCGGGTCGACCGCCTCCAGGCCAACGCGCTCGTCCTGCGCTCCGAGCTCGCACGCGAGGGCTTCGACGTCGCGGGCTCGACGAGCCAGATCATCCCGCTCATCGTCGGCGAGGCCCAGACGGCGATGCGCGTGTGCGAGGCCGCGCTCGAGCGCGGCGTCTTCGCCCAGGCGATCCGCCCGCCGACGGTTGCGCCGGGAACGTCGCGCCTGCGCCTGGCGGTCATGGCGTCGCATACCAAGGATGAGCTGCGCGAGGCGGCGCGCGTGATCGGCCGCGCCGCGCTGAAGGCCGGGTTCCGGCCCGCGACGGCGATCCCGGTGGCCGTCGCGCAGGAGGCCGGGCGGGCCGAGCGAGCGGCTTGACCCTGCGCGGCTGCTTCGTCACGGGAACCGACACGGGCGCCGGGAAGACGGTCGTCGCCGCGGCGATCGTCGCGGCGCTGCGGGCGCAGGGCGCGACGGTCGCGGCGTTCAAGCCGGTCGTCACCGGCGTGGGCGCCGACAGCGACGACGACGCCTGGCCGGCCGACCACGAGCTGCTCGCCGGCGCCGCGGGGTGCCGCCCCGAGGACGTCACCGCGCGCACCTTCGAACCTGCGGTGTCGCCACACCTCGCGGCCGAGCTCGCCGGGACCGAGCTCGTCTTCGGCGACCTCGTCGCCGCGGCGCGGCAGGCGGCGATCGGCGCCGAGATCCTCGTCGTCGAGGGCGTGGGCGGGTTGCTCGTCCCGTTGAACACCGCGCATGACATCCGCGACCTCGCGGTCGCGCTCGCCCTTCCGCTCGTCATCGCCGCACGGCCGGGCCTGGGCACGATCAACCATTCGCTGCTGACGATCGAGGCGGCGCGGGCAGCAGGACTGGATGTGCGCGGCGTCGTGCTCACCCCGTGGCCGGAGGAGCCGACGGTCATGGAGCGCTCCAACCGCGACACGATCGCGCGCGCGGGCGGCGTCGCCGTTGCCGGGCTGCCGCCGACGAGCCCGGACGTCGCGGACCTCGCGGCGGCCGGCGCGACGCTCCCGCTGGACGGCTGGCTGGCTCCCTGATCTGCACGGCATAGGATCGCCGCATGGTCCGGCGCTGCGCGCTGATCCTCGTGGTGCTCGCCGGCACAGCGCTCGCGGTGTCGGGCGCCGGCGCGCACAAGCTGCCCAAGGCGCCGAAGTGCCCGATCTTCCCCACGAGCAACCACTTCAACAAGCGCGTCGACGCGCTTGCGGTCGCGGCGAACTCGCCCACGCTCATCGCGTCGATCGGCCTGGATGACCACGTCCACGCGGACTTCGGCTCGGGCACGTACAACGGCGGGCCGATCGGCATCCCTTACACGGTGGTCAGGCGCAAGCAGTCGAAGGTGCCGGTCTCCTTCGACTACGCCGACGAGTCCGACGGCTCCAGCTACCCGATCCCCGCGCATGCGCCCATCGAGGGTGGCGCGAATGCCGGCGGCGACCGGCACGTACTCGTCGTCGACCGCGATCGCTGCAAGCTCTACGAGCTCTACGACGCGCATCCAGCCAACGGCGGCGCGAGCTGGCACGCGGGCTCGGGCGCGATCTTCAACCTCAAGCGCAACAAGCTGCGTCCGAAGGGCTGGACGTCCGCCGACGCCGCCGGGCTGCCGATCCTGCCCGGGCTCGCGCGCTATGACGAGGTCAAGCGGGGCTCCATCGACCACGCGTTGCGCTTCACCGCGCGCGAGACACGGCGCGCATACGTCTACCCGGCGCGCCACTTCGCCTCGAGCTCGGACGACCCCTCGCTGCCGCCGATGGGCCTGCGCATCCGGCTCAAGGCGAGCGCCGATCTCAGCGGCCTGGGCAAGCAGGCGCTCGTCGTGGCCCGCGCGCTGAAGCGCTATGGCGCGCTGCTCGCCGACAACGGCTCACCGTGGTACTTCTCGGGCGCGCCGGACAAGCGCTGGAACAACGACGACCTCCATACGCTCGACCAGCTGAAGGGATCGGACTTCGAGGTTGTCGACACGTCAAGTCTGCCGCATCCGGGGTAGTCCTCATTGGAGCTTTCGCACCGCGCGCCAGGCGATGGCCGAGCTGGTCGCACAGGGCAAGATCGGCCACATCGGGCTCAGCGAGGTGAGCGCCGCCACGCTGCGAGCGGCCTGCGCGGTGCACCCGGTCACCGCACTGCAGAGCGAGTGGTCGCTGTTCACCCGCGGCATCGAGGAGAGATCGTGCCGACGGCGCGCGAGCTCGGCGTGGGCATCGTCCCGTACAGCCCGATCGGCCGCGGCTTTCTCACCGGCCAGTACGCGTCGATCGCCGCGCTCGACGACGCGATGCCGATCGGCGCCGCCGCCGGCGACCGCTACCCGGAGGCGTCGATGGGCTCGGTGAAGCGGTAGGACCGACCGGCGATCATCGACGCACATCGCGCAGCCACAACGACACGTGCGCGGGCTGCATCGTGTCTGCCACGACCGCGCGCAGCTCCGCGCTCAACGCGTCGAGCGCCACCTCGTCGCGAACCCGGGCTCCGAAGCCCTCCAGCGTGCGCGCCGCGTCGTATCTGTGACGGAAGAACCGGCGGTCCACGAGCCGCTGGATGCGCGAGCGCGCGGGCCGGAACGCCGCGGCGACCGCGAGCGTCGACACCGCCACGGCCAGGCCTGAGCCGCCGGTCACAGCGTTGAGCGCGTACTGGAGGACGAGCACCGATACGAGGTAGGTGACGGCGAGGGAGATCGTCAACGAGGCGTAGACCAGCGTGCGGTTGATGACCCTGTCGATCTCGTACAGGCGGTAGCGCAGGATCGCGATGCCCGTGCAGACGGGCATGAGCACGAGCGCGAAGACGCCGGGAAGATTTGCCTTGTTCTCCTCCCCGAGGAAGACCGAGGCCGTGGGGACCGGCGCCAGCGCCGACGCGACGAACGCCACCAGCGCCGAGACGACGGCAAAGGCCACCCACTTGAGCTGCAGGCGCTCGATGCCGGTCGCGCCGCGATAGCGGCGAATCATCGCCAGCGTCGCGCTGACGAAGGCCACCGGGCCGACGACCGCGCCTGCCTGGTCGACGAGGAACCGCATGACGCTCCCCACGTCACCTCCTATGCCCACAGGGTTCGTCACCCCGCCAAGGCCCCCCAGGATGCCCGGCCGCAACGCGACTGCAAGCCCACCGCAGAGCAGGCCCAGGCTGATCAAGGTCAGCCCGAGGACCCGCCAGCGTGGCGAGACGAAGCGGCCGTCCGGGAACACGAAGAACATGGAGACGGGACCGATGAACACGCACGGAACGAACAGAGCCTCCGTGGTCCACGCTGCGACCCGGGCGCCCGGGAGCGGGGCGAGCGGACCGTAGCGGGCGTAAGCGAAGTAGGCCGCGCCGGCGCCGAGGAGCGCCAGTCCGAGTCCGATCGCGCAGTAGATCCAGGCGATCCTGTTGCCGGGTCTGCGCGAGCCCACGAGCGCTCCCACGACCGCCCACGCGATCGCGACGGGGGACAGGATGAGGGCCATGGTCAGTGGATGGCGGGCTCCGCTCGGCGGCGCGCCAAGCGATGTGACGACGGCAAGCGCAGCGCCCGCCAGGCTCAGGGCGACGGAGATGACGCACAGCGACCACGCCACCCGTGACGCGGTCCGCAGGTTCACGCGTGCCCCTCTGTCGGAGGAAGCTGCTTCCGTGACCGGCGTGCTCGTAGGAGAACATGGATCAAGGTGGCCACTGTCGCGCACCGGCGTCCGTGCAGCGTTACGAACGAGTCTTTTGCGCTACTTCCCATCCGCCGCGAAGTGCACGATCGACGTGTCGATGAGCCATTCCACCGGCGCGACGTCGTCGGTGTAGACGCGGCCGCCGGCCACGCGCGGGGCGAGGCGGGTCGCCGCGGCTCGTGCAACCGGGCGCAGCTCCGGCGGCAGCACCGCGACCGCGTGATCGAGGCGCGCTCCGCTCGCCGCCGCGTCGGACGCGAGCAGCACGGTGTTCGTCGGCTGGGACGGATCGCGGCGCACCGTCGGGAACACCGCGTTCAGCGTGGCGCCGAGCACCTGCTCGAGGCGGTCTGAGTCCTCGGGCTCGCCCACGTTGATGAGCACGACCCCGCCCGGTCGCAGGCGGTCGCGCGCCAGAGCGAAGAACTCCTTCGTCGCCAGGTAGAACGGGATGTAGGGCTGGCGGTAGGCGTCGACGACGATGACGTCGTAGCGCTCGCCGGTGCGGCGCAGGAACGGCCGCGCGTCGGCCGTGTGCGTGTGCAGCCGCGGCGCGCGCAGGTCGAAGTAGCGGCGCCCCAGCTTCGTCAGCTCGCCATCGATCTCCACGGCGTCGATGCGGGTGCGCGGGAAGTAGTGGCCGTACGCGCGGGCGGTCGTGCCCGCGGCGTTGCCGAGGATCGCGATCGAGCGCGGCGGGCGGTCGCGCACGGCGAACGGCAGCACGAGCATCTCGTCCCAGTAGTTGTCGGTCAGGTAGGTGTGCGGGTGCCAGACCGAATGAACGGCAAGCCCCTCGTTGAGCTCGAGCCGGCGACTGCCGTCGGTTTCCTGCACGACGCGCGCGTACTGGTACTCGGTGTCCTTCTCGAAGATGACGCGGCCGCCGTCGGCGGTCTCGCCCTTGACGGTCCCCAGTGGGAGCACGAGCAGCGCGAGGAGCAGCGCCGGGGCGAGAACGAAGCGCCGCCTCGCCAGTCCCGCCGCGGCGAGGATCACGAGCGCGAGACCGAACACGATGAACGTCCTGCGCGTCCCGATGAGCGGGATGAACAGGAGCGCGGACGAGAACGTCCCGAGCAGGCTGCCCACCGTGGAGATCGCGTAGAGGCGCCCCGATACCGTGCCCGCCTCGGAGATGTCCTTGACCGCAAGCCGCAGCGCGTACGGCGCGACGGCGCCCGACACGAGGATCGGCACGGCAATGAGGACGGTGACCGCGAGCAGCGAGCCGAGAAACGCGCCCGCCGAGATCGAGTCCAGCGCATCGACCGCCGCGCGGAGGAACGGCTGCGCGACGAACGGCACCGCCGCGAGCAGCAGCCCCGAGAGCAGGACGATCCGGTGCAGCCCGGCGAGCGTCGGGTCGCGGTCGGCGAGCCGGCCGCCGTACCAGTAGCCGATCGACAGCGCGACGAGCACGACGCCGATCGTGTTCGCCCACACGATCGTCGACGCTCCGAAGTAGGGAGCGAGGAGGCGCGCCGCCGCGATCTCCGCCCCGAGGATGCTGAAGCCGACGACGAAGACGATGAGCGCGAGCGGGGGCTCGGGGAGGCGGCGCATGCGCATGCGAGCGTATTCGTCCGCCCGCGGTCCTAGGGTCAGCAGACCATGTCGACAGGGGAGCTCGCAGCGGTGGACAGGCGGGTGCTGTGGCACCCGTTCACCCAGCAGCGCGGATGGAGCGAGGAGCAGCCGCTCATCATCGAGCGCGGCCGCGGCTGCACGGTCTACGACACGGACGGAAACGCCTATATCGACGGAGTGTCGTCGCTGTGGTGCAACGTCCACGGGCACTGCCATCCGGCCATCGACGCTGCGGTCCGCGACCAACTCGGCCGCATCGCGCACACGACGATGCTCGGTCTGTCGCACCCGCCGGCGATCGAGCTGGGGCGCCGGCTGATCGAGCTCGCCCCGCCCGGCCTGACCCGCGTCTTCTACTCCGACAACGGCTCGACCGCGGCCGAGGTGGCGCTGAAGATGGGCTTCCAGTACTGGCGCCACCGCGGCGAGACCGAGCGGACCGGCTTCATCTGCATGCGCGACGCTTACCACGGCGACACGATCGGATCGGTCTCGGTCGGCGGCATCGACCTGTTCCATGCCTGCTTCGGGCCGTTGCTCTTCGACGCCTGGCAGGCCGAGCCCGGGGACGCCGGCGCGCTGGACGCGCTGCTGACCGAGCACGCCGGCGAGGTCGCCGCGGTGATCGTCGAGCCGCTCGTGCAGGGCGCGGCCGGCATGCTGCTGCACCCCGACGGCTACCTGCGCGCGGTGCGCGAGCTCTGCGACGCACACGACGTCCTGCTCATCTGCGACGAGGTGGCGACCGGCTTCGGGCGCACGGGCACGATGTTCGCCTGCGAGCAGGAGGGCGTCGCGCCGGACCTCATGTGCGTGGCGAAGGGGCTGACCGGCGGATACATGCCGCTCGCGGCGACGCTCGCCAGCGAGCGCATCTACGAGGCGTTCCTCGGCGAGCACGAGGAGCTCAAGACGTTCTTCCACGGCCACACGTACACGGGCAACCCGCTGGCGTGCGCGGCGGCCCTCGCGACGCTCGAGATCTTCGAGCGCGAGCAGACGCTCACGGCGCTCGAAGCGAAGATCGATGTCCTCTCAGAGCTGCTCGACGAGCACGTCGTGCCGCTTGCGTCGGTGCACGAGGTGCGCCAGCGCGGCTTCATGGTCGGCATCGAGCTCGAGGAGTTCGCGCTCGAGCTGCGCATGGGCCACCAGGTCACGCAGGCGGCCCGCCGGCGCGGCGCGATCGTGCGCCCGCTCGGCGACGTCGTCGTCCTCATGCCGCCGCTGGCCATCTCGGAGGTGCAGCTGCGCTGCCTCGTGGCGACGACCGCCGCGGGGATCGAGGAGGCCACGGCGCCGGCGCTCAGCGCGGCGGCGTAACCGACCGCCGAGCTCGTCGGCCTCCCGCGCGGCTCATGTCGCAGTTCCGCGCGTGCCTTGTGGAAGACACGTTCGTCGCGGCCCGTGAGGCCGCGGTCGACGTCGACTCGCTCGAGCTCATCGGGGCGCCGCGCCACGTCGTGCTCTGCGTTCGCTGGCCCGAGATCGTGGAGTCCGAGTGGGAGTTCGGGCGGATCACGCGGATCGGCGACTTCGTCGAGCGCGAGGCCGCGCTCGCGGCAGCGGGGCTCGGCGAGGATCGGGGGCTGAGTGCGGTCCTGCCGGCGCGGCCCTTGGTCGCGTGGGCGGGCGCGATCAGTCGTCGTAGGGCGTGAAGTCCTTCTTGCGCGCGCCGCAGACCGGGCAGAACCACGTGTCCGGGATGTCGGTGAACGCTGTGCCGGGCGGGATGCCGCCGTCGGGGTCGCCCTCGTCGGGGTCGTAGATGAAGCCGCAGGATTCGCAGATCCAGCGTCGCGTGGCGGTCTGTGTACTCATTACAAGCAGGGTAGCCATCCGCCTGCCGGGCCGTAGTGCCAACCTCGCCCGGTACGCTCGAACGCAGTGAACGTCGATCCGCCCCTGCCGCGCGAGGCGCTGCACGACGGGCCGCCGGTGACCCCGCGACAGTCGGCGTCGGTGATCCTGCTGCGCGACGGCTCCGACGAGCTCGAGCTGCTGCTCCTCAAACGCAGCCCGGCCCAGCGCTTCATGGGCGGCATCTGGGTCTTCCCCGGCGGAGCGGTCGACGCCCACGAGGGCGAGGGCGACGAGGCGAACCGGGCCGCGGCGGTGCGCGAGCTGCGCGAGGAGTCCGGTGTCGACGGCATCGATCCCGCCCAGCTCGTCAAGTTCAGCCGCTGGATCACCCCCGAGCACATCAGAATGCGCTTCGACACCCACTTCTTCCTGGCGGTCGCGCCGCCCGGCGTGGAGGCACGCTGCGACGGCGTCGAGACCGTCGACCTGCGGTGGATGTCGCCGCGGGCGGCGCTCGAGGCATACCGCGACGGTGAGATCGAGCTGGTCTTTCCCACGATCAAGCACCTCGAGGCGCTGGAGGTCTTCTCCGGGGTCGACGAGCTTCTCGAGCACGCGCGCGGCCTCGATGTCCGCCCGGTGCTGCCGCGGGTGCTCCTCAGCGGCGGCGACGCGCGCGTCGTGCTGCCGGGCGAGTCGGGCTACGACGACGCCTGAGCTTCAAACCTGTGCAAAACCTGCAGCTTTCCACTTAGGGTCCAGACCCCATCCCATGACGCGGCCGTTCAGTGGGCAGCGATCACGAAATCCCCGCAAATCGGGCTTATACCTGGGTACCCTAGGCATTATTCGCTGCGTGAAACTGCTCACACTAGGGTTGACCGGCGCAATCACATCTGCGTAAGATCGCACCTCGAAGCACTCCTTTTTGTGCAGACCACGAAGGTCCGCAAATGAGAAGGCAGGGATGGAAATTGGCTTTGGGGCATGGAGGATGGCCGGTGGGGGCTGACGGCGAGGATGCCGGCGGCATCTCCGCGCGGGATAACCGGGTTGAGTGGGCACGCGCCGTCGAGCGGCAGCTGCTCCGAGACAGGCTGCGGGCGACGATCGTCCCGGGCCTCGAGCAGCTGGTCGATCCCGGCGCCGATCCGGCCGACCTCATCGCGATCGCCGACGTCCAGGGCCGCCGGCTGCGGGCGGAGCTCGAGCGCCAGGAGCACCGCGACTCGTTCGACGTGGTCAGCGTGCACATGGACGCTCCCGTGATGCGGGCGCGCGAGGCCGAGCGCGAGTGGGTGCGCGGCCATCTGCACGACACCGCGCTGCAGATCCTCGAGTTCATCGCCGGCGACGGCTTCGGGACCGGCCTGACCGCCGCGCACATCGCGCGTCTGGCCGGCGGCGCCGCCCGAGACCTGCACCGCTTCATCGAGCGTGCGGACGAGGTCGCGTCCACACAACTTCTGCCGGAGCTCGAGCGGATCACCGCCGAGGCGAGCTGGTTTCAGTCGCGCGTCGAGCTGATCGTGCACGATGTCGATGCTGCGCCGACGGGCGAGCAGGCGTCGGCACTGGCGGGAGCCGTCCGTGAGGCGGTCACGAACGCGCGCAAGCACGCAAACGCTTCGCACGTCGTCGTCCGCGTCGAGCAGACGAGCGATGGAAGCACCGCGGTCACCGTCACAGACGACGGTGTCGGTATCGATCCGGACCGTGACGTCCAAGACGACGGTCTGGGAGTCCAAGGAAGCATCGTCGGACGCATGCAGCGCGTCGGCGGTCAGGCATCGCTGCAGGGTGCTCCCGGCGGGGGAACCCGGGTCACGCTCGTTACCTCTACGCAGGAGAACTCATGAAGATCAGGGTCGTTGTGGCAGATGATTTTCCGCTTGTCCGCGAGGGTGTTGCGCGGGCGCTCAACCACGATCGCGCTCTCGAGGTCGTCGGTCAGGCCACGACCGGGCAGGAGGCGATCGAGCTCGCCGAGGAACTGCGGCCAGACGTCATGATCCTCGACCTGCGGATGCCCGATCTCGGCGGCCTGGCGGTGCTCGACAAGCTTCGCACCTCGCAGCCGCAGATCCGCGTCATCGTGATGACGGCCTCCGAGCAGGCGAGCACGCTGCTCGATGCGATCGCCGCGGGCGCCGCCGGCTATCTCTCCAAGCGCACGACGGGCGAAGAGCTGCGCCAGGCGGTCATCACCGCGCACGGTGGCGGCTCGGTCATCACCCCCGCGCTCGCGAGCCACCTGCTCAAGGAGTTCTCGAGCTCCGCGCGCGGCGAGCAGTCCTACGTCCGCCCGCTCCAGGGCCGCGAGCTCGACGTCCTGCGCCTCGTCGTCCAGGGCAAGACCGACAACGAGATCGGCAAGGAGCTCTTCATCTCGCCACGGACCGTGCAGAACCACCTCACCCGCATCCGCGAGAATACCGGCCTGCGCCGCCGCTCCGAGCTCACTCGCTGGGCCGTCGAGCACGCGATCGGCTAGGTAACGTCGCCAGCAGGTCACCGCTCGCGGTGACCGGAGGGCGAAACAGGGTCACCCAACCCGCACGCGGCCGGCCATGCCGAGCCGCTCGTGGTTGGCGACCGGGCAGTACCACTTGAACGTGCCCGCGGGCAGCGTGATCCTCAGCGTCGCCTGCTCTCCCGGCTTCAGCGCCCGCGTGCGGACCTGCCCCGACGGGCCGGTCACCGCGAGCGCGTGCTCGGCGGCGCCGTCGTTGGTCGCGACGAAAGTGATGGCGCCCGGCCGGGCGACGCGGACGTTCGCCGGCTTCAGGCGGTAGTCGGTCAGCGACACGACGACGACCCGCGCGCCCGGCCGCGGGACCGTGTTGGGGGTCGTGGTCACCGTCGCACCCGCGCCGCGCCGCTCGCCGCAGCCGGCGAGCGCGCATACGAGCGCGGCGCCAAGGCCGAGCGCCAGCGCGGTGCCGCGGGCGCGCACATCAGCCCCCGGCGACCGTCGGCAGCGTGACGACGAAGCGCGCGCCGTGCGGCTCGCGCTGCTCGACGTGGATCGATCCACCGTGGTGCTCGACGATCCAGCGCGAGATCGCCAGGCCGAGCCCCGATCCACCGCGGCCGTGCGCCCGACCGCCGGTCCCGTCACCGGAATGAAAACGTTCGAAGACGCGCTCGAGCTGGTCCGCGGCAACGCCGGGACCGTCGTCCTCGACGGCGAGTCGCACATTGATGCCGTCGCTTGCGGCGCGAAGCGCGATGACCCCGGGGCGCGGCGAGAAGCGCACCGCGTTCTCGAGCAGGTTGAGGACGACCTGCTGCACGCGCTCGGGATCGCCGGCGACCACCGGATCGCCCGGCGCGTCAATCGAGAACGCCACGTCGGGCGGCGCGTGCAGCCGCGTCTCCCGCGCGGCGCGGTCGAGCACCTCGCTGAGCTTGAAGGGGCGGATGTCGAAGGGCTGCTCGCCGGCCTCCATGCGCGAGATGTCCAGCAGCTGCGTGACGAGCCGGCCGAGCCGGCGCGTCTGGGCGAGCATCGTATCCAGCGTCGCCGGGTCCGGGTCGCTGACGCCCTCCACGACGTTCTCGAGCACCGCCTGCAACGCCGCGATCGGCGTGCGCAGCTCGTGTGACACGTTCGCGACGAACTCGCGCCGCAGCCGGTCGGTCTCGGCGATCTCCTCGGTCATGCGGTTGAACGCCTGCGCGAGCTCGCCGACCTCGTCGGCCGTGGTGACCTGCACCGGGCGGCCACGCTCGCCGCGCGCCATCGCGCGGGCGACGGCCGACATCTCGCGCAGCGGCGCCGTCGTCCCCCGGGCGAGCAGCTGCGTGACGGCGAGCGCGAGCAAGATCCCGCCGGCGGCACCGACAAGCGACGGAACCCCTGCGTTCACCGCGATCACCGTCGTCGCCGACGCGACGATGATCGCGACGAGGATCACGAGCCCGAGCTTGAGCTTTACCGAGCGCAGCGATCCGAGGGGGTTCATGGGCGCATGCTAGGCGCGGCGGGGGCGGGTCGGCCTGGATGCACCCATAACGTGTGCGTCATGTCGCGCGCCCAGGCCGGTCTGCGGATCGCGTCGCTGCCGGAGCGGCTGCCGCCGCCGTCGCTGTTCGTCATGGGCGCGATATCCCAGTACGTCGGCTCGGCGCTCGCCGTGCTCCTGTTCGCGTCCGTGCCGGCCGCGGGCGTGGCCTGGCTGCGCGTGGTCGCGTCGGCGGGCGTGCTCGTCGCGTGGCGGCGCCCGTGGCGCGCGCGATGGCCCGCCGCGCGGCTCTGGCTCGTCGCAGCGTTCGGACTGACGCTCGCGCTCATGAACCTCACCTTCTATCTGGCGCTTGACCGGCTCCCGCTGGGCACGACGGTGGCGATTGAGTTCTGCGGGCCGATCACCGTCGCCGCACTCGGCTCACGCACGCGGCGCGATCTCCTCGCGCTCACCCTCGCGGTGGCCGGCGTCGCCGCGCTCACCGACGTGCACATCGCCGGCAGCCCCGGCGGCCTCGCGCTCGCCGCGGGCGCCGGCGTCCTGTGGGCGGGGTACGTCGTGCTCGGCCACCGGCTCGCGGCCGACCGCGCGGTCTCCTCGCAGGACGGCCTCGCGGTCGGCATGGCGATCGGCGCGGTCGTGCTGGCCCCCGCGCTCGTCCCCCACGCGGTGCCGGCCTTCGAGAGCCCGCCGCTGCTCGCGGCCTGCATCGCCGTCGGCATCGCGTCGAGCGTCGTCCCCTACGCGCTCGAGCAGATCGCCATGCGGCGCCTGCCCCGAGCGCGCTTCGCGCTGCTGCTCGCGCTGCTCCCGGCGACCGCGGCGATCATCGGCGCGATCATCCTCGGCCAGGTGCCGGGCGTGCTCGAGGCCGTCGGCATCGCGCTCATCGTGGCGGCGGCGTCGCTGCGCAGCCACGCTGAGCAATAGACGAACGCACAACTTCGCGCCCCGGCGACGGTTACAGTGCTCGGGACCACATGGAGGCCGGAGCACTTCGAGCACCCGCTGGGCTCAACCGGATCACGGTCACGGCTCCTTTGCTGCGGCTGCGCTCCGACGAACAGCTCGTCGCGCTGTTCCGGGCCGGCAACGACACCGCCTTCGGGGTGATCCACGATCGCTACCGCCAGCGCCTGTTCGCCTACGCGCGCCAGATGCTCGGCGGCTCGCGTCAGGACGCCGAGGACGCGCTGCAGGACGTCTTCCTGCGCGCGTACTCCTCGCTGCGCTCCAACGACCGCCCGCTCTCGCTGCGCGCCTGGCTGTACCGGGTGGCCCACAACCGCTGCATCGACCACCTCCGCAAGCCGATACCGCCGGCCATCGACCTCTTCGAGACCTCGCGCAAGCCGCTGCACGACCCGATCGCGGAGTCCGAGCGCCGGGAGGATCTGCGCCAGCTCATCGTCGACGTGCGCCGGCTGCCCGATCAGCAGCGCTCGGCCCTGCTCATGCGCGAGATCGACGGGCTCAGCTACGCCGAGCTGGCCGAGGCGCTCGGGGTGACGCTGCAGGCGGTCAAGTCGCTGCTCGTCCGCGCGCGCATCGGCCTCGTCGAGGCGATCGAGGCGCGCGACACGGCCTGCGACGAGATCCGGCTCGACCTCGCCGCGGCCTTCGACCGCGGCGTACGCGCGAGCGGCCGCACGCGCAAGCATCTGCGCGACTGCAAGGGCTGCACGGAGTACCGCGCGGCGCTCCGCGGCGTCAACAAGAAGCTCGCGGCGCTGATGCCGAGCCCGGGGCTGCTCGCGGGCGGGCTGAAGCTCGTCGGCCTCAGCGGCGCGGGCTCCGCCGGCGCCGCCACCGCAGGCGGCGGCGCGGCCGGCGGCGGCGCACTCGTTGCCGCGAGCAGCGGGACGATCGCCAAGGTCGCGGTGGTCGTGTGCGCGGCGGCCATCACCGCCGGAGGCGCGGCGGAGGTCCAGCATCAGATGGCCGCCAAGCCGCAGGGTGGGGCGTCGCACGCGCGTTCGTCCACCGCGTCGCGGGCCCAGCCCGCGACGCCGTACCGGCGCGACGCCGTGATTCCCGCGTCCGCCGTGACCCCTGCCGCTGCCGCCGCAGCGGCAGCGCGCAAGCGCACGATCGCCGCTGGAAGCACCCACAAGCAGCCCAACTCGGGGAGTACGTTCGCGCCGCCGTCGGATTTCCAAGCGGCCGACGCGCCCATCTCCGTCGACGCGACAACCGGCGGCGCCAGCGCGCCTGACGAGGAGACCGGCTTCGGCTATGGCGCCGACGGGCTGACACCGACCACCGGATCGGATCCGGGAACGTCAGGTGCCGTGGCGACCACGGGTGCCGCCGAGACCTCCACCGGTTCGCCGAGCTCGCCGCCCAGCGCGGGCGACAAACCGACGTCGACCCGCCCGAAGTAGCAGACGCCGGACCGCCGTCCCATCGACCGCTACCTCGCCACCCTCGACCACGAGACGCTGCTCGTCCGCCGCGGACGCCGCTCGGGCCTGTTCGTCGTCGTCGCCGTCCACTCGACCGTCCGCGGGCCGTCGCTGGGCGGATGCCGGCTGTGGCACTACGACGACGCGCGCAAGGCCGTGCGCGACGCGCTGCGCCTGTCGCGCGCGATGACGTTCAAGTCGGCGGTGGCCGGGCTGCCGCTCGGAGGCGGCAAGGGTGTGATCATGGCGCCCGACCCGGCCTCGCCGGTGCGACGCGGCCTGCGCTCCGATGCCCTGCGCGACTTCGGCGAGACGGTGGCGTCGCTCGGCGGCAGCTACATCACGGCCGAGGACGTCGGCACGACCGCCCGTGACATGGAGGTCATCGCGTCGGAGACAGACCACGTGACCGGCCTGTCACGCAGGCGCGGCGGGTCGGGTGACCCCAGCCCCTGGACGGCGCTCGGCGTGCACAGCGCGATCCAGGTCAGCTGCGAGCGGGTCTTCGGCACGACCTCGCTGAAGGACCGCACGCTTGCGATCGCCGGGCTCGGGCACGTCGGTCGTCACGTGGCCGCGGCGTGCGCGAAGGACGGCGCCCGCCTGCTCGTCACGGACATCGACGCGCGCAAGCGCGACGTCGCGCGCGAGCTCGGCGCGACGTGGATCGAGCCCGACACCGCGCTGGAGACCGAAGCCGACGTCTTCGTCCCCTGCGCCCTCGGCGGCGTCCTCGACCACGAGAGCGCGGCCCGCCTCGGGGCCCCGATCGTCGTCGGCGCCGCGAACAACCAGCTCGCGAGCGACGACATCGCCGACCTCCTGGCCGAGCGCGACGTCCTGTGGGCGCCGGACTTCGTCGTCAACGCGGGTGGCATCATCAACATCTCCGTCGAGCTCGACGGCGCGGGCTACGACCCACGCCGCGCGCGCAAGCTCGTGCGCGGGATCGGCGACACCCTGCGGCTCATCTACCACGACGCGTATGCGACCCACGCGACGCCGTTGGCGGCGGCGATGGCGCTGGCGCGGGCTCGGTTGGCTGAGGCGGCGGCGGCGCGCAGCGACTGACGGTCGCCGCGTTGCGTTGCACGAACAGCAGCAACGAAGGATGCGGGGTGCCGCGCGGCGGTGGCGGCTCCGGGGGGTGGCAAGCGTCGTGGTCGCCGGGCGGCACAAATGGTGGCCACCCCCACCTTTTCCGAACCAATCGTCTGAACGTTGAGCCGGCTATGCCCGCAGGTCTGCAGGCGATCGGGCCGATACCGGCGGATTCGCGGCCCGGCAGGGCACCGCGCTCGCTCATTCTTCATGACAACGGTTTCGTCAAACCACGCCACTACACCGCCCGCAGCCCACCCGCCGGGGGCCACTGCGGCCGCTGCACGCCTTCAGGCAGGCGCCCCTCCTCATCCAGCTTGTCCAGGTGCGCGGCGAGCGTCGCCATCGCCGGGCCGCGCAGGCTCGGCGGCGCGTCGTGCCAGACGCGGTCGAGCAGCTCGCCGGCGCCGCGCAGTCCGTCGTCGAGCGCTGCCACAAGCCGGCGCTCGCGATCGAGGCGGTGCGCGAGGTAGCCGTCGAGCGTCGCGGCAGGGCCGGTCACGTAGTCGCCGTGGCCCGGACACAGCAGTGCCAGCGGAAGGGCGCGCAGCGCTCGCAGCGCGGCGAGGTACGTGCGCAGCGCGCCCGGGTCGGGCGCGACGAAGACGCTGCTCGAGCCGAGCACCGCATCGCCGGTGAAGCAGACCTGCCCGGCGACGAAGGCGAGGTGATCGGGCGCGTGACCGGCGGTGGCGATCACCGCGAGCGGCCCGAAGACATCGCCGCCGGCCAGCGCGACGTCCGCGGGCTCAAAGCGCGCCGCACCCACCGGCGGCCCGCCGGCGCGGTCGCGCAACGCGGGCGCGGCGTCCGCGTGGTCGCCATGGTCGTGGGTGAGGGCGATCCCGCCGACGCCGCCGCGGCGGGCGGCCTCCGCGAGCACCGCGTCGACGTGCGCGTCGAGCGCGGGGCCGGGGTCCACCACCCAGCAGGGCTCGCGCCCGACGATCCAGGTGTTCGTGCCCGTCAGCGTGAATGCCCCCGGGTTGTCCGCACGCACGAGCGCGATGTCGTGTCGGCGCAGCGTCGCGTCGGTCATCGGATCCAGCCTACGCAGCGGGCGCGGCTCGGCTCGCGCCTTGACAACGCGGCGACCGGCCGAAAACCTCGGGCGATGAACATCACCGGCGTCGACTTCATCACCGTTCCCACCAAGAACTTCGAGCAGGCCAGCGAGTTCTACGCAAACGTGCTCGGCCTCGAGCGCTCCATCCAGTGGGGCAGCATGCCCGCGGCCGAGTTCGAGACCGGCTCGCTGACCATCGCCGTCATGCAGTCCGACGCGTTCGGCATCCCGTTCGCGCCGCACTCGCACCCGATCGCGCTGCACGTGGACGATGTCGACACCGCCCGCACCGAACTCGAGGCGCACGGCGTGACCTTCGCGCCCGAGACGATCGACAGCGGCGTCTGCCACATGGCCTACTTCAAGGACCCCGACGGCAACGCGCTCATGCTTCACCACCGCTACAAGCCGCGCGACTGACGCGGCCGGGCAGCACTACGACGAGAGCCGGTAGACCGAGCCGCCGAGCGAGGTCACGTAGACGCGGCCGCGGGCGTCCTCGCCGAAGGAGGACAGCTGGGGGATCTTCTTCAGCCCGAGCGAACGGTCGTCGCTCGCGTGGCCCGCCGACAGTCGCACCGAGCGCAGCTCGCCCTTGCAGTAGTCGCCGTAGACATAGCGACCGGCGAGCGCGGGGAGCTTTGGATCGCGCACGATGTAGCCGCCCGTGATGGAGCAGTTGCCGGCGGAATGAGACAGCTCGAGCACCGGATCGACGCGCCCCGGTGCATCCTCCCCGGGGAAGTTGTGCAGCGTCCCCTCCCACGCTCGCCAGCCGTAGTTGACGCCGCGGGCTTTGCCTTTGGACGCGAAGTCGATCTCCTCACGCTTGTCCTGGCCGACGTCGCCGATTGCGATGTCGCCGGTCGACCGGTCAAACGAGAACCGCCACGGGTTGCGCAGTCCGTAGCTGTAGATCTCGTCGGCGCCGGCGCGCCCGACGAACGGGTTGTCGCCGGGCACGCTGTAGGGCCGGCCGCCGGAGGGGCGCGGGTCGATGCGCAGGATCTTGCCGAGCAGGCTACCCGTGTCCTGGCCGTTTCCGCGCGCGCCATGCTGGTCATCGGCCCCGCCGCCGTCGCCCGTTCCGGCGTAGAGAAGCTTGTCGGGCCCGAACACGATCAGACCGCCGTTGTGATTGGACTCGAGGCCGTCGTACTTGATGACGAGCCGGCCGGTCGTCAGCGCGCGGTCGGGGTTGCCCTTGGACCGCTTGAACTCGACGATGCGCTGCGTGCCGTCCTTGCGGGCGGTGTAGTTGACGTAGAAGCGGCGCGACTTCTCGTAGTCGGGGGCGAACGCCATCGACAGCAGGCCCTGCTCGCCGCCCGCCCTGACACGCGAGGTCAGGTCGAGGAACGGGCGCGACAGCCTCTTGCCGCCGCGCACGACGCGGATGATCCCGCCCTGCCCGACGACGAAGATCCGGCGCTTGTCCCGTGGCGGAGCGGTGACGTAGACGGGGTCGGTGAAGGTCCCGACCGACGTCAGCCGCACGCCGCTGGCGCCGGGCGCCGATTGCTCGCCGGTGCGCAGTGCCGGATCCGCGTTGCCGCTGTCGCCGTCCGATCCACATCCCCCGAGCGCCATGAGCGCACAGGCGAGGACGGCCGAGAACGCTGCGCGGGTCACACCTGGCAGGATCGCAAATCGCGCGCCCCGCGGCGTCGGTGCTGCCGCCTCAGAGGCTCACCAGGCGCGTCGCCGTTGCCTTCCACGACGCTGTGACCCGGACGCCTGGCGCCAGGTGCAGGCCGCCGACGGCCGTGCTCGTCACCTCGGCCACGAGCGGCTGGGACGCCGCGAGCCCGACGCGCACCCGGTTGCCGATCGCTGTGACCGTGAGGACCTCCGCATCCAGGCGGTTCTGCGGCGAGCTGGCGGCGTGCGAGCCCGGCGGCTCGAGCGCGATCTCCCACGGGTGCACGCTCAATGCAACCGGACCGGTCCGCCGGTCGGTGCTCGTCGCGCGGCCTCCGCCGTCGAGCTCGACGAGCGTCGTCCCATCCGGACCGTCGTGCGCGACCCCGGTCAGCACGACGGCGCCGGTGAAGTCCGCGACGAACGCGGACGCGGGCGCCGCGGCGAGCTCGTCGGCCGTGCCCTGCTGCACGATGCGCCCCCGGTCGATCACCGCGACGCGATCGCCGAGCACCGCGGCCTCGGTGAAGTCGTGCGTGACGAGCAGCGCCGGAACGCCCGCGTCGCGCAGGACGCTCGCAAGCTCGCGCGAGGCGCGTGCGCGCGTGCGCGCGTCAAGCGCCGACAGCGGCTCGTCGAGCAGGAGCGCCCGCGGCCGCGGCGCCAGGGCGCGCGCGAGGGCGACGCGCTGGCGCTCCCCGCCCGACAGCGTGGCCGGCCGCGCGTCGGCGAGCTCGGCTATGCCGAAGCGCTCGAGCAACTCGCCGGCCCGCGCGCGGCGCTGCGCGCGCGACATCCGGCGCAGGCCGTAGGCGACGTTCTGCCAGACGCGCAGGTGACCGAACAGCGCGTAGTCCTGAAAGACGTAACCGCAGCCGCGGCGCTCCGCAGGCACCTGGCGCCCGTCGGACGTGTCGAGCCAGACGTCGTCGCCGCACGTGACGCGCCCGTGCTCCGGGCGCATCAGTCCGGCGGCGATGCGCAGCAGCGTGCTCTTGCCCGCGCCGGACGGCCCGGCCAGCGCCACGCACGTCCCGGCCGGCACCTCGAGCTCGGCCTCGAGCGCGAAGTGGCGCAGCGGCACGCGGGCCTCAACGTGCAGCATCGGCCACCCGCAGCCCGCTCAGCAGCTTCACCGTAAGCAGCAGCGCGGCCGACGCCGTGACGAGCACCGCCGAGAGCGCGAGCGCGCCGGTGAAGTCCGTCCCGAGGCGCTCGTAGATGGCCAGCGGCGCGGTCTGGGTGCGGCCGCGAAACGAGCCCGCGAAGATGAGCGTCGCCCCGAACTCCCCGAGCGCGCGCCCCCACGCGAGCGCGAGGCCCGCCAGCAGCCCGGGCGCGGCGGCCGGGATCGCGACGCGCAGGAACGTGCGCGCCTCCGACGAGCCCAGCGTGCGCGAGGCCTCGAGCCACGTGCGATCCACCGAGCCGAACGCGGCCTGGGCGGAGCGCAGATAGAACGGCGCGGCCACGAACGTCAGCGCGATGACGACGGCCACGGTCTCGAACACGATCTCGATCCCGGCATCCTGGATCCATCCGCCGACCAGTCCGGCGGGGCCGAGCGTCGCGAGCAGGCCCACGCCGGCGACCGCGGGCGGCAGGACGAGCGGGAGCTCGACGAGCGTGATGACGAGTTCGCGCCCGCGAAACCGCCGCGTCGCGAGCAGGTACGCCGCGGGCGTGCCGACCGCGATGATGATCACGACCGCGGTCAGGGTGGTGCGCAGGCTCAGCCACAGCGCGTCCACCACGCCGGGGTCATCCAGGCTGGAGAGGAGCTCGCGCGGGGTCGCCTCGACGAAGATCGCGACGACCGGCAGGGTGAGGAACGCCAGCGCCAGCGCCAGCGCGACGAAGAGCGCGGCCGCAAACCAGCGCTCTCGCATCATCTGTGACTAGCCTCCCGGCGGATCGAACCCTGCGTCGCGCAGCGCGTTGAGTCCTGCACCCTTGAGCAGTCCGTCGATGAATGCCTGCGCCCCCTTCTTGTTGTGCGCGCCCTTCACGATCGCGACCCCGTAGGCGACCTTCGGCTGCAGCTGCTCCGGCAGCTCGATCGCCTCCAGACGGCCGTTCGTCGCCTTCACGTCCGTGAAGTAGAGGAAGCCGGCATCGACGGCGCCCTGCGTCAGCTTGGCCGAGATCCCGCCGACGTTGGGCTCCTCGGTCTTGACGTTCGCGAAGATCTTCTTCTGCGCCCCGCTGCTCAGGTGCCCGAGGACCTTGCGGGTGTACGAGCCGATCGGCACGTCCTTGGAGCCGATGGCGATCGTCACGCCCTTCTTCGTGAGGTCATCGAGCGACTGGACCTCGGTCCCGTTCTTCTGGATCGCCAGCACGAGGCGGTTCGTCGCGAAGACGACGGGCTTCTCGACCTTGCCCGCCTTGTAGAGCTCGTCGGGCAGCTTCGTGTTCGCGGAGGCGAACACGTCGGGCCTCGCGCCGCCGCGGATCTGCGTCGCGAGTTCGTCCGATCCGGCGAAGCTGAACTGCGCGTCCGCCTGCTTGAACTGCTGGCCGTAGTTGCCGAACGCCAGGTTCAGCGACTGAGCCGCCGAGACGACGAGTTTGCCGCCGCCGTCCGAGGACGATTTGTCGCCGCAGCCACCGGCGACGAGGGCCAGGGCTACGAGCAGTGTTGAGCGTGCGCGGATCCTCCGGCCACTCCGGGTGAGATGGGACATTGTGTCTAAGCATCGCATAGGTAGCAGCAGCGGCGCGTTCTGCGAGCAGCTCACCGGCGCGCGCTAACGTCCCAGCACGTGGCACCGGGACCCGACGGCGAGCAGCTGACCCATCTCGACGCGGAAGGGCGCGCGCGGATGGTCGATGTGGGGGCGAAGGCGGTCACCGAGCGGGTTGCGATCGCCCGGGCCGTCGTGCGGATGGCGCCGGAGACCGCGGCGGCAGTCGCCGCCGGTGATGCCCCCAAGGGCGACGTCATCGGCACCGCGAGGATCGCCGCGATCCAGGCGGCCAAGCGCACCGACGAGTGGATCCCCCTCGCCCACACGCTGTCGCTCAGCTCCGTCGACGTCGACATCGACGTCGACGCGGACGCCGGCGTGGTCACCGTCACCACGAGCGCGCACGTGAGCGCGCAGACCGGCGTGGAGATGGAGGCGATGGTCGGCTGCGCGGCTGGCGCCCTGTGCGTCTACGACATGGTCAAGGGCATCGAGCGCGGCGTCGTGATCGAGCGCATCGAGCTGCTCGAGAAGCGCGGCGGGCGCTCCGGCGTCTGGACGCGAGAGTCCTTGAATACCTAGCTACCGCGTGCTTCAATCCTAGGTATGCGCTATCTGGCCCCTAGGTATCAATGACCGACGATCAGACCTCGGGTGCGCTTCAGTCGCTGCTCATGAGCCGCTCCCTGACGGACGCCGAGCTGCTCAAGGCGAGCGACAGCGCACCGGACTACGCGATCCTGCCGGACGTCAACGTCGTCAAGATCGGCGGACAGAGCCTCATCGATCGCGGCCGCAGCGCCGTGTGTCCGATCGTCGAAGAGCTCGTCGCGGCCAAGGCTGAGCACCAGCTGCTGATCGGCACCGGCGCGGGCACCCGGGCGCGGCATCTCTACGCCCTCGCCGCCGAGCTCGGGCTGCCAACCGGCGTACTGACCGACGTCGGCAGCGCGGTCGCCAGTCAGAACGCCGAGATCCTCGGTCACCTGATGGCACGCCACGGCGTGCCGGTCGTGGGCGGCACAGGGTTCGGCGCGCTCGCCCTCTACCTGGCGGAGTGCGGCGCCGCGATCTTCCCGGGCATGCCGCCGTACGACATGTGGCAGCAGCTGCCGGCCGAGGGCGTCATCCCGCCCTACCGCACGGATACCGGGTGCTGGCTCGTCGCCGAGGTCTTCGGCGCGCGGAGCATGATCTTCGTCAAGGACGAGGACGGCCTGTATACGGCCAACCCGAAGACGGACCCCGGCGCGAAGCTCATCGAGTCGATCACGGTCGACGAGCTCATCGCCATGGACCTCCCCGACCTCGTCATCGAGCGCCCGCTGCTCGAGCTGATGCGAAACGCGCGAAGCGCGAAGTCCATCCAGGTCATCAACGGTCTCAAGGCCGGCCTCATCGCCCGAGCACTGGCGGGCGAGCACGTCGGCACGATCATCTCGGCAGCGTGAGGAGCACGACATGACCGATTCCGATCCCCTCTTGGCCTCGAAGGACGTCCCATCCGCGCTCATGCGCCAGACGCTGCTCGATCGCGACCTGGTTCGGCCTGCCTCAGACGTGCCGGTGATCCGGCTGCTTCCGTGGCTGCACGTCGTCGTCATCGGCGGGCGCTCGATCATCGACCGTGGCCGCGACGCGATCCTCCCCGTCATCGAAGAGCTCCGCGGCGCCTTCGGCGAGCACCGCATGCTCATCGCGACCGGCCCCGGCATCCGTGCCCGGCACGTGATGGGCGTGGCGCTCGACCTCGGCCTGCCCACCGGCGCTCTCGCGTCCCTGGCGTCGACGGAGGCCGAGCAGAACGGGCACCTCATCGCCGCGCTGATGGCGGAGGACGGCGTGTCCTACCTCCCGCACGGGAGCGTCGGCCACCAGCTTGCGGTCCACCTCGCCGCCAGTCCCGCCGCGGTCTCGAACGGCTTCCCGCCCTACGAGATGTTCGAGCACCCGCCCGCGGTGGGCAAGATCCCACCGCATCGCACCGATAGCGGCGCGTTCCTGCTCGCGGACGCCTTCGGCGCGGCGTCGGCGATCTACGTCAAGGACGTCGACGGCATCTACACGCGGGATCCCGCGACGGCGGCGGACGGGGAGGCCGAGTTCCTCCCGCGCATCAGCGCGAGCGAGCTGATCGCGATGGACCTCCCGAGCCTGCCGATCGATCGCGCCGTGCTCGAGCTCATGGGGCGCGCCAAGCACCGCAACGAGATCCAGATCGTCAACGGTCTGACGCCGGGCAACGTTACGAAGGCGCTCGCCGGCGAGCACGTCGGGACGATCCTGCACGCGGACTGACGCCGGGCGGCGGTCGCTCGGGCAACGTTCCGGAATTGCGTTGATGCTCGGGCGAGTGGCCGGGCGAGCGCGAAGCCATTTCGAGAACGCTGCACTACGAGCGCTCGACGATGACGATCGTCGACTTTACGACTGCCGTGGCGGTCTGGCCGGGCTTGAGGTCGAGCTCGTCTGCCGCCTCACGTGACATCAGCGACACGATCCGGTACGGCCCACACGCCAGGTCGATCTGTGCCATCACGCCGTCGCGCTGGACTTCGACGACGACGCCGGGCATCCGGTTGCGAGCGCTCGAGCGAGGGTTCGTGCCACGCTCGCGCAGGACGCGGGCGAGCTCGGTCGGCGCGAGCACCCGCCGGTTTCCGCGGCGCTCAAAGGTGATTCGACCGTCACGCTCCCAGCGGCGCAGCGTGTCGACGCTAACGCCCAGGGCCTGCGCAGCTACGCCGATGCGGATCCCCTCGTCCATCGCGTTCGAGCCTACAGGCTCGCGCCCGGATACCTAGGCACCCGCAGTTCAGATGGGGGCATCGCGTCAAGTCAGGCTCTTGACTGGCGGTGCGCTTCCGGCTGCCTAGATCGGCGCCATCTTTACGTTCGTCCAGCAGCGCGACGGCGGACGGCCGCTGCTGCGCCGCCGGCGAGCCGACCGCGGATCCGCCCCCTCGGAGACAATGCCCGCATGACCCCCGAGCTCTTCGACCGCCGCGCGGTGCTGCCCGCCGGGGCCGGGGCCGGCGCTGCGCTCGGTCTTGCCGTGCCCGGGGCGCTCGCGTCGTGTGGTGGCGGCGACAAGCTCAACGCCCACACCAAGGCGGTCGCACGACACAGCATCGCGATCGACGACGCGTCCTTCTACGCGCCGATCGACGATGTGCGCCGGCTGGTCTCCGAGCGCGCGCACAAGCGCCGGGCGCTGATCACCTTCAGCAAGGACCCGGCCGGCGCGGGCGCGCAAGTGCGGAGCCTGCGCACGCTCACCGGCAAGCGCGGCGGGTTTCGCGTCGTCGTCAGTTACGTCACCCCGCTGCGTAGCCAGACGGCTGCGATCACCGTCGATCCGGCGCGCACCGGCGCATTGCTGGCGGCCAACGCGGCGCGCTGGGCGCGCCGGGAGCTGCGCGGCCGCAGCGCTGTGCTGCTCGTCGTGCCGCCAACCGGCCAGACGGTGCCCGACCCGTTCGCGGCAGGCGCCGCCCGCAGCGAGCCCGCGATCCGCAGCACGCTCGCCGCGCGCGCCCCGGGGCTGAGGGTGGCCGGAACCGTGAGCGCGCGCAACGGGCCGGCGAAGAACGTCGCACCGCCGATCCACGTGCTGACGCCGGCGTCCGGCGCGCTGCGAAGCTTCGAAGGAGACTACGCCGAAAAGGGGAGTGCCACACCGTGATGACCGTGCCGATCGCCGCTTCAGGCGTCGAAAACCTGCTGTTCCATGTCGCCGAGGCGTTGCGCTGGCCGGTGCTCGCAGCGGCGGTCCTGGCGCTGGCGTTCGTGCTGGCGGATCTGGGGGCGTTTCTCGTGGAGCTCCTCCGGCGCAACCGGCGTGAGAGCTTCGAGCAGGTCGACGCCGCGTCGGCCCGCGCGCGCGAAGCGCTCGACGCGGGCGACAAGGACGAGGCCGCTGCGGCGCTGCTGCCCGTCGCGTCCAGTGCGCAGATGGCCGAGACGCTGTGGCTGCTCGTGGGCCAGTACGACAAACCCGCAGCCGAAGACAAGATGGCGAAGTGCCTGGCGGACTTCGACCTGCGGTCGCTCAAGCGCCTCGAGCGCAGCCGGATGCTCGTGCGCTTCGGTCCCGCGCTCGGGCTCATGGGCACGCTGATCCCGCTGTCTCCCGCGCTCGCCGGGCTCGCGTCGGGCAACGTGCAGAAGCTCTCGGACAACCTGCGCGTCGCGTTCAGCGTCACCGTCATCGGCCTGCTGATCGGCGCGATCGCGTTCACGATCTCGCTGGTGCGCGACCGGTTGTACGCCCAGGACCTCAGCGACCTCGAATACGTCGCCACGACCCTCGCCCCCCAGTCATGAAACCGCGGGTAACCCCCCGAGCCCGCGTGCGCATCGATCGCTCCGGCGACCCGCTCGACGGCCTCGTCAACCTCTTCGACCTGGGGATCGTCCTCGCCGTCGCGTTCCTCCTCGCCGCGCTGCAGTCCGTGAACCTCACCGACCTGCTCACGAAGTCGAATGTCACGCTTCTGCGAACGCAGGGCGACAACCAGACGCTGATCGTCAAGCAGGGCGACAAGATCAAGACCGTGCGTCTGGGCAGCAAGACCGTCACCGGCACCGGCAAGCCCGTCGGTCAGGTCTACAAGCTCTCCGACGGGCGCCTCGTCTACGTCCAGCCGGGTAAGAAGACGCCCTGATGCCAACCGCCGCCATCCTCACGATCAGCGACACGCGCTCGGCCGGCGAGCGCGAGGACACGACGACGGGGCTCATGACCGAGATCCTCGGCGAGGCCGGGATCGACGTCGTGGCGACGCAGCTCGTGCCCGACGAGTACGAGGACATCGCCGCGGCGATCGTGCACTTTGCAGAACAGGCCGACCTCGTCCTCACCTCCGGTGGGACCGGTCTCGCCCCGCGCGACGTCACGCCCGAGGCGACGCTGGCGGTTCTCGACCGCGAGGCGCGCGGGATCGCCGAGGCCATGCGCGCCGAGACCGCCAAGCACCAGCAGCTGTCATGGCTGTCGCGCGCGGTTGCCGGGCAGCGCGGCACGACGCTCGTCGTCAACCTGCCCGGCAACCCGAAGGCCGTGCGCGAGTGCCTCGACGTGCTCGTGCCGATGCTCCCCCACGCGCTGAAGCTCAGCGCGGGCGGCGGCCAGCATTAGCCAGTCCTGGCTGACAGGAGGCGTCCGCGGGATCGGGGGGGCGAGCCTGCTCGCCGACGTCGGCCACGAGATCCCCACGTCGC
>JAWVGM010000073.1:0-6770 GCA_033855075.1 Solirubrobacteraceae bacterium
CCCGCATCGGCCGCGGCTTCGGCGATGAGCAGGCCGCTCACGCCCGGGAAGTCCTCGGCCCGCTCGCGCGAGGGGTAGATCTCGAGCACGACAGCAGCGTCGGCCAGCGCGAGGGCGGCGCCGAACTCGCGCGCCAGGAGCTGCGTGCGCGAGAAGAGGTGCGGCTGGAACACCGCGATCACGCGCCGGCGGCCGAGCGTCCGGGCGGCGCCGATCGCAGCCCGCACCTCCGTCGGATGGTGGGCGTAGTCGTCGATCACCAACGCGCCGGACGCGGTCTCGCCGAGCGTCTCGAAGCGCCGGCCCGCGCCGGCGAAGTCGGCGAGCGTGGGAGCGAGGAGGTCCGGCTCGGCGCCCGCGATGACGCACGCCGTCAGCGCCGCCGCCGCGTTGGCGACGTTGTGCGCTCCCGGCACCGACAACAAGACCTCCACCCCGGCCCAGCGAAACCGCGATCCGGCCGGGTGCAGCTCGACGTCCGTGGCATGAAAGAACGCCGCGTCGACGATCTCCGCGCGATCGAGGAACTCCTCGGCCTCCGGCATGTCGGCGACGACGACGCGCAGCCCGCCGCGCAAGAACTGCGCGAACGCCTGCTCCAGGTCGGCGTGCGACGCGTAGGTCGTGTGGTGGTCGAGCTCGATGTTCGTCACGAGCGCGATCTCGGGCGACAACTGCAGGAACGAGCGGTCGGACTCGTCGGCCTCGACGACGAGCCAGTCGCCTGTCCCCCAGCCCGCGTTCGTGCCGGTCGTCCGCAGCTCGCCGCCGATGACGTACGACGGATCCCACCCGATGCCCATCAGCGCGTGGGCGGCCATCGACGACGTCGTCGTCTTGCCGTGGGTGCCGGCGATCGCGATCGTCCGCCGCAGCCGCGACAGCTCGCCCAGCAGCGCGCCGCGATGGATCTCGCGCAGGCCGCGCGAGCGAGCCACCGCCCGCTCGGGGTTCGCCGCCCCGATCGCCGTCGAGACGACGAGCTCGACGTCGTCGCCCGAAGGGACGTTCGCGGCGTCGTGGCCGATCCGGGTAGCGATCCCTGCCAAGCGCACCCGCTCGAGGTACGGCGAATCCGCGCGATCCGAACCGGTGACGGTCGCCCCGAGGCGCAAGGCGATCAGCGCCAAGCCGCTCATCCCGGCGCCGCCGAGCCCGACGAAGTGCAGCCGCCGGCCGGTCCATTCCGGCGCCGGGGTCACGGCCGCGCGGAGGTTCGTGGTGGCCCCGGCCGCCGCGGTGAGCCGCCGGCAGGCGAGGCGCGCGAGGCTCCGGCGGCGGCGGCGAGCACCTCGTCCGCCACCGCCTGCGCCGCGTCCGGCCGCGCGAGCGCCGCGGAGGCGGCTGCCATCGCGGACAGCCGCGCCCGGTCGGCGAGCAGCTCGGCGACCTCGCGACCCAGCCGCGCGGGCGTCAGCTCGGCGTCGCGCACGACGACCGCGGCGCCCCCGTCCGCCATCCAGCGCGCGTTCGCGGTCTGGTGGTCCGCGCTGGCGTGCGGATACGGGACGAGCACCGCGGGCTTGCCGGCCGCCGCGATCTCGAAGACCGAGCCGCCCGCCCGAGCGACGCACAGGTCGCACGCCGCGAGCGCGTCCGCGAACTCGTCGATGTACGGGCGCAGGTCGTAGCCGTCCCCGTTCACCCGCGCGGCGAGCGACTCGTAGTCGCGCGTGCCGGCGGCGTGCAGCACGTGAAACGGCACCGAGCGAAAGGCCTCGACCGCCGCTTCGTTGATCGAGCGCGCGCCAAGCGAGCCGCCGAAGACGAGCACGCACGTCTCGCCATCATGCAGCCCGAACCGTGAGCGGGCGGCAGCGCGGTCCAACACAGGCGGCGACACCGGGCGGCCGGTCACGACGTAGCGATCGCCGGTGCGGCCCTCGATCGGGAACGCCAGGCAGACGCGCCGCGCCCGTGGGGCCAGCAGGCGGTTCGTGATGCCGAGATGACTGTCGGCCTCCGTCAGCACGAGCGGTATCCGGCGCGTGACCGCCGCAAGCCCCACGGGCCCGGCGACGTAGCCGCCCCCGCCGAGCACGGCCGCAGGCGCCAGCGCGGCCAGGATCCGGCGAGCCTCCGCGACGGCCCCGGCCGCCAGCCCGCAGGCGCGTAAAGCCTTCAGCGGGTTCGTGCGGCTCAGGCCCGCGACGCGGATCGTCCGCAGCTCGAAGCCCGCCTCCGGCACGAGCGTCGCCTCCGCCCGTTCGCCCCCGACGAAGACGACCTCGGCGCCCGCGGCCTCAAGGCGCTCGGCGACCGCCAGCGCGGGAACCACGTGACCGGCGGTCCCGCCCGCCGCGATCAGCACTGGCGAAGTCACGGTGGGATCCTCGCGCATCGGCCTGCTCGCCGGGCGGCCGGGGCGCGAGCGCCAGGTGGCTCGTGCTGCGCGCCGCGATGTTCAGCAGCAGGCCCATCGTCGCAAGCAGCACGATGAGGCTCGTCCCGCCCGACGAGATGAACGGCAGCGGCACGCCCGTGACCGGCGCGATCCCGAGCACGGCGCAGACGTTCAGCAGCGCCTGGCAGAGGATCATCCCGGTGAGGCCCGCGGCGAGCAGCTGCTGGTAGCGCGTCGCGGCCGTGCGGGCGGTGCGCAACCCGGCGTAGCCGATCATCCCGTACAGCACGAGCAGGCCGCAGATGCCCGCCACGCCGAGCTCCTCGCCGATGACCGCGAGGATGAAGTCCGTGTGCGCCTCGGGGAGGTAGAAGACCTTCTGGACGGACTCGCCGAGCCCGACGCCGAGCAACCCGCCCGAGCCCAGCGCGATCTGCGCCTGCACGGCCTGCAGCCCGCTGTCGCTCGCGTCGGCCCACGGGTTGATGAACGCCGTCAGCCGCGAGACCCGCTCGGGGTCGACGAGCGCGAACAGCAGCACGAGCACGGCGGACGCGCCGCCGAGGCGGCCCAACAGCCGCAGCGGGGTGCCGGCGACGAGCAGCAGTGCGCCCATCGTGAAGGCGATGACGAGCGCGGTTCCGAGGTCCGGCTGAGACGCGATCAGGATGATCGCCGCGCCGACGACGATCAGCAGTGGGCGGATCACGGCGTGCATCGACCGCAGCCGCGACGGGTTCGTCGCCAGCACACCGGCCGCGTGCAGGACAAGCGCGAGCTTCATGAGCTCCGAGGGCTGAAACTGCAACGGGCCCGCACCGAGCCAGCGCTGGGCGCCGTTGATCGAGACCCCGACGCCCGGCACCTTGACGGCGACGAGCAGGAAGAACGAAAGCCCGAGCAGGGCGGGCGTCAGGCGCGGCAGCAGCTCGAGGCCGCCGCGAGCGAGCAGCTGCAGGACGACGAGCCCGACCGCGCCGTAGGCGACGTACTTGACGAGATACATCGTCCCGTCGCCCTGGCCCTCGAGCAGTGTCCGGGCGGAGGAAGCGCTGTAGACCATGACCGCGCCGGCCGCCAGCAGGCAGAGGGTCGCCGTGAGCAGGAGGTTGTACTCGACCGGCTTGGGCTTGCGCCTGGGCCTCGGCGGGGTCTGTGGACGAGCCTCTGCAGCGACAGCCATTGCCTTCGCCGTTCGACACCGCGGCCTCGATCCCTCGCCGTGCAGGCCCGCCCCCCACGCGGTGGACGGATGGCCCATCCTGCGAGGAGCCGGACCTACAGTGAGACTCCGGCGACCGCTGGCACCGGCCGCGGAAGGACAGTAGCCACGTACCGGAACACGCCTCACGGAGGAGGTCTTGCATGTCCATCGACGTCGGCACTTGCGCGGCTTGGCCCGGGACCGCGGGGTAGGTACATGCTCGCTCGGCTGCGCGCGGGGATGACCTACGCGAATGTCGTTGGCACGCTGGCGCTGTTCGTCGCGCTCGGCGGCGTCTCGTACGCGGCCGTGACGCTGCCCGCGCACAGCGTGGGCACGAAGGAGCTCAAGACGGGCGCCGTGACGTCGGCGAAGGTGCGCAACGGCAGCCTGCGCACGAAGGACTTCCGCAACGGACGGCTTCCCCGCGGCGCGGAAGGCAGTGCGGGCGCGGACGGCGCGGACGGCACCGCCGGCCGGCCGGGCGCGAACGGCGCGCCGGGGCCGAAGGGCGAGCCTGGCGCTCCGGGGGCCAAGGGCGAGCCGGGCCTCGCCGCGACCAGCGGAGCGGCCGGCCCGGAGGGACCACGGGGCCCGGCCGGAGCCGACGGAGCGACCGGCCCGGCCGGTCCACAGGGTCCCGCGGGCAGCAACGGCTCGCAAGGCGCATCAGGGTCGCCGGGGCCGATCGGCCCGATGGGCCCGGGTGGCACCGCCGGCTCGCAAGGACCTTCCGGCGTGGTGGCGACCCACAAGATCAGCGGTTTCATCTCATCGATCCCCGCCGCTCCGGGCGTGTGGCAGTTCCTCGGCAACCAAGTCACGGTGACGACAACCGCGGCCCAACGCCTCACCGCTGCGGCGATGGTCCCGCTTGCCACGACAGGCACGCCACAGACGATCCAGCTTGACATCTGCTATCAGCCCAACGCGGGCGGGGCGCTCAACGCGTTCTCCGGCGCCGCGTTCTCGCTCGTGGCGGTCACGCAGACGAGGATCGCCCAGGCCGTCGCCGGCATGGTCGTCCCCGGATCCAGCGGCACCTGGAAGGTCGGCGTCTGCGCGCAGACGAGTGTCGCGCTGGACAACAACGACTTCGTCAACGGCTACGTGCAGGTCACCAACTAGCTCATGCGCACGTGCTCCGCAGCGGCCATCCTGGCAGCGGCAAGCGTCGCGCTCGTGGGCTGCGCGAGCGGCACCGCGTCGCTGGACACGGCCCCGGTAGCCGCGGTGCGGGTGGCGCAGGCATCGATCACCTCGGCGGCGGCGAACGCCGCGCGCGCGGCGACGCCTCCCCCGAGCACACGCGCGGTGCAGCGGCGATCCGCGGTCCCGCCGCGCTCCGGGGCGAACGCGCGCGAGCTGCCAACTCCGCCCGGGTCTCGCCGGTCGCGCACCCCCGAGCCCTCCGCCCCGCTCCCGGCTTCCGCCGCGCAACGACTCGCCGCACCCGCCTGCGAGCAGTACCTCGCCGCGCGCGCCGGGCACTTCCCGGCCGTCGTCGCGGCGCGGGGCGAGGCTCGCGCGCTCGCCGTCATGACGGACAGCGTCGCTGCGGCGCTCCTCGGGCTGCCGATCGTCGCGCCCGGGGCGAGCCTCGCCGCGCGCCTGCAGCTCGACGCCGCGCACGTTCGCCTCGCACAGGCGCTCGCCGCCGGCCAGGACCCACCCGCGACCGCCATCGCGCGTGCGGCGAACCAGCGGATCGGGGACTACGCGCAGGCGCTCGGCATCGCCGAGTGCGGCTGAGACGGCTACTCGACGAGCGCCTTGAAGGCCCGGCCGCGCTCCTCGTAGTCGGCGAACTGGTCGAAGCTCGCGCAGGCGGGCGACAGCAGCACGACGTCGCCGGGCAGCGCCGCGGCACGGGCCCGCCCGAGCGCGGTATCGAGCGAGCCGCAGCGCTCACCGCCCACCTCGTGCTCGAGCCGCTCCGCGGACTCCCCGATGAGGTAGACGCGGTGGGCGCGGCCGCGCAGCGGGCTGAAGTCCTGGCCCTTGCCGATGCCGCCGAGGATGAGGTGCACCGGCGCGTCGAAGCTTTCGAGCGCGACCAGCGTCGACGCGACGTTCGTCGCCTTCGAGTCGTTGACGTAGAGCACGCCGCCGGCCGTCGCGACCTCCTCGAGCCGGTGCTCGACGCCCGCGAACGTCCGCAGCCCCGCGCGCACCGCGTCGCGATCGATCCCCCGAGCAAGTGCGATCGCCGCCGCAGCGGCGGCGTTGGCGCGATTGTGCGCGCCGCGCAGGCGGATCTCGTCGTGCGCGATCAGCGGCTGCTCGTCCCACCACAGATAGCCCGAGCGGTCGTCGAGCTCGCCGCCCGGGCCGAACGGCACGCGCCGGGCGCAGCCGCCGAGGTCGTCGACTTCCAGGTCCGCGGGCGCGACCGCCACGTCGTCGTTGCCCTGGCGCGCGAACACGCGCAGCTTCGCGCCGGCGTAGTCCTCGAACGTGCCGTGGCGGTCGAGGTGGTCGGCCTCGAGGTTCAGCAGCACGGCGCCCTCCGGCGCGAAGTCGACGGCGTCCTCGAGCTGAAACGAGCTGGCCTCGCAGACGACGACGGTCCCGGCGGCAAGCTTGCCGACCGATCCGGTGAGCGCCGAGCCGACGTTGCCCGCGACCTCGACCGCGAGCCCCGCCTCGCGGTGGATGTGGCCCAGAAGCTGGACGGTCGTGGTCTTGCCGTTGGTCCCGGTGACCGTGATGAACTCGTGCCCGCCGAGCAGCCGCCAGCCGAGCTCGAGCTCGCCGAGCACCGGCACGCCGCGCCCCCTGGCCGCCGTGATTACCGCGGCCTCGCGCGGGACGCCGGGCGACTTGACAACCGCCCGCACGCCATCCAGCAGCGCCAGCCCGTCGGAGTGCACGTGCACCTCGACGCCGTCCGGCACGCCGTCCGCCGACGGGTAGCCCGAGTCGACCGCTACGACCCGCTCACCGCGCGCCACCAAGGCCCGCGCCGCCGCCACGCCCGACCGCGCGAGCCCCACGACGAGCCACGGGCCGGCCGGCAGCGGCGGTCGTTCACGCAACGGAGTACTGGTACAGCGTGAAGCCGATCGCGCTGCAGATCGCTGCCACGATCCAGAAGCGCAGGATGATCTTCGTCTCCGACCAGGCCATCAGCTCGAAGTGGTGGTGGATCGGCGCCATGAGGAAGACGCGCTTGCGGAACGTCTGAAACGAGAAGACCTGGATCAGCACGCTCAGCGCCTC
>JAWVGM010000074.1:0-5928 GCA_033855075.1 Solirubrobacteraceae bacterium
CCGACCTGCCCGAACACGACGGTGAGCGTCCCGTTCGACACGCCGACCCAGATCCCGCTGGACTGCACCGATCGGGGCCCGGCCTACGAGCAGACCGAGGTCCTTGAGAGCATCCGCGACAACCCGGCCAAGGGCACGGTCGGCGACGTCACGCAGGGCACCCCGGCGACCGTCACCTACACCCCGAACCCCGGCTTCACGGGTCCCGACACGTTCACGTACATCGGTCGCGACGCGCGCTCCTTCGGCCAGTTCGGGACCGTGACCGTCAACGTCCAGCCCAAGCCGCTCGACACGACGAAGCCGGACATCACCCTCTTGCGCGTGCGCCCGAAGAAGCTCAAGCGCGGCAAGGCGTCGATGAAACTCGGTGTCACGACCGGACGCCGGATCACGTTCGCGCTGTCCGAGGCCGCCGCGGTGACGTTGAAGTTCGAGAAGCGCACGACGGGCCGGCGCGTCGGCAGCACGTGCCGCAAGACGACCGCCGCCAACCGGGGCAAGAAGAAGTGCACCCGCTACGTCAACGCCGGTTCGCGGAAGTTCAGCGCGGCCAAGCAGGGCGCGAACTCGATTCGGTTCCAGGGCCGGCTGAGCTCGACGAAGCGCCTCGCCCTCGGGAAGTACCGGCTCACCGCCCGTGCCAAGGACGCCGCTGGCAATTCCGAGAAGGTCAAGCGCCGGACGACGTTCCGGCTCGTACGGCCCTGACCCGGCGCCGGCCGGGCAACGGTCAGCTCCTCGCCCGATCGTCGGCTTCGGATGGTGCGCTGCCGATAAGCGGAAGGTCAAGCGCTGAGACATCGAGGCCGCGTGACTAGGTTCGCGCGCGCCGTACCGTCGCGTAGGCGGCGGCGGCGAGCACGGCGAGGGCGCCCGTCCAGACCGCGACCGCGCCGGCGTCGGGGTAGGACGGGACACGGGGGTCGAACGAGACCGCCGGCCACAGGCCGACGAACCAGTCCCACAGCGAGTACGGGATGACGGGGTTGATGCGGCCCGGCGAGCCCATGATCGCGGGCATCGGCTGGATGATCATCGCCACGGTGAGGGCGAACGTGGCGATGCCGAGCACCGCGAAGAGCGGCCGAGTCCAGCGGACCTGCTCGACGAGTACGAGCAGGGGGATCGACGCGAACGGCATCAGGATGACCTCATAGCGGCCCGGGAACGAGTAGCCGGGATCGCGCGCCTCCCAGGCCACGAGCGCGAGGTAGACGAGCCCGATGACGAACCCCGCGACGCCCCACCCGCCGAAGCGACGGCGCAGCAGCGGAATCCCCGCGAGGGCGAGGATGCTCACCGGCGCGTAGGGCAGCCAGCCGCGGGTCGAGCTCCACAGGCCGCCGAGGTAGCGGTAGGAGGCCTCGAGGCGAAACGACGCCGTGCCGCCGTTCTGCGCGTCGAGCAGCGGCGATCCGTACCAGTGCTGGAAGGCGATCGCCATGACCGCGATGCTCAGCACGAGCGGCCCCGCCGCGAGCGCGGCTGCCCGCAGCATCGCCGCCCGGTCGCGCCTGACGTCCGGGAGCACCGTGATCGCGCGGTACGTGATGACGAGCGCCAGGGGCGCCGCGATGAGCACGTAGCGAACGTGCAGCCACGGCATGGCCGCCACCGCCAGCGAGGCGACGAGCAGCCACGCTCGCGACGGCTCGCGCAGGAGCGCGTAGACCGCCAGCAGCGCGAGCAGCGCGGCCGGCATCTCCGGGAAGACCTGGATCGAGAAGACGAGCACCGGCGGGCTGAACACGACGGTCGCCCAGACGGCGGTCCGCAGGGATCGCCGTGCCGGCGAGACGCGCGCGAGGATGAGGAAGAGCAGCTGGGCGGCGAGCGCGCCGAACACGATCATCTCGACGTGCCAGGGCCACAGCCTCATGCGCGGGTTGGCGCGCTGCGCGGCCCAGACGAGCGGAACCGCGGGCGCGAGCAGCAGCGGCAGCCCGACGTGGTGGATGGAGATCAGCGGGCCGGTGCCGTGCCGGGTGTAGCGATGCGCCTGCAAGCCGCTGAACCCGAACGGCGCGACCGGGCGCACCCGTGTCGGATCCACGACGTCGTTGGCGAGATCGCGGTCGTGGTCGTAGGCCAGGCTGAAGGCCTCGAGCTCGTAGAAGCCCTGGTCGCCGGTCTCGACGGGGGAGAACGCGATGAACGCGCACAGGTAGACCGCGAACGCGACGAGGCCGGGTGCAGCCATGCGAGCGACACGGACGACGTCGGCCTCCGACGCCCGGTGAGACCAGGTCCGCCGGACTTCGAACGCGCCCGCGGCGATGAGCGCGAGCGCGACGCCGAGCAGAAGCACTGCCCGCAGGCCGAACCCCGCCGGGCCGCCGACCGCGTAATGGTTGGCGAGCAGGACGTCGGCGCCGAACCCGGTGCCCCCGGCGATCAGCGCCCAGCCCAGGCAATTGCGCGTCGCAGCCGACACGTCGACCACCGTATCTGCCCCCTCCAGGGTGAGACCCAAGGCGTCGATAGACTGGAGGCATCATGAAGACCGATATCCATCCCGAGTACGTCCAGGCCCACGTCCGCTGTACGTGCGGCAACGAGTTCGAGACCCGCTCGACCCAGTCCGAGATCCACGTCGAGATCTGCTCGAACTGCCATCCCTTCTACACCGGCCGCCAGAAGCTCGTCGACACCGGTGGCCGCGTCGATCGCTTCAAGCGCCGCGCAGCCAAGCGCCAGGCTGAGAAGTAACCCGATCGAGCTGGCCCGTGGCAGCCGCCGGAGAGACTGAGCGGCTACGCGACGGGAGCCTGGTCGCCCGCCGGGATCTCCCGGTGGGCGGTCAGGCCGTGCTCGAGGGGGTGATGATGCGCGGCGTCTCGACGTGGGCTGTCGCCGTCCGCGCGCCCACCGGCGAGCAGCGCGCTCGCGGGACGTCGCTCGAAGCCGACGAGGCCGCGCTGGGCGAGATCGAGGTGCAGAGCTTCCCGCTCGTCTCCGCGCTCAAGCGTCACAAGACGCTGCGGCTGCCGATCATCCGCGGCGTCGTCGCGCTGTTCGAGTCGCTGAAGATCGGCTTCAAGGCGCTGAACATCTCGGCGAACGCCCAGCTCCCCGAGGACGAGGAGCCGATCTCAGGCGGCACGTGGACCGGCACGGTCATCCTCGCGCTCGCGCTGGCGATCGGCCTCTTCTTCCTCGTGCCGGTCGGCATCACGAGCCTGTTCAAGGACTCGCTGCCCAACGCGATCGTCTTCGTGATCGTCGAGAAGCTCATCCGGATCACGATCTTCCTCGGATATCTGTGGCTCGTCTCGCGACTGAAGGATCTCCAGCGCGTGTTCGAGTACCACGGGGCCGAGCACAAGACGATCTCCTGCTACGAGGCCGGCCTGGAGCTGACGCCCGAGAACGCTCAGCGGTTCAGCCGCCTGCACCCGCGCTGTGGCACGAGCTTCCTGCTCATCGTCATGATCGTGGCGATCTTCGTCTTCGCCCCGCTGGGCACGCCGGCGTGGTATTGGCTCTTCACCTCGCGGATCGTCGGGATCCCGCTCGTCGCGGGCCTCGCCTTCGAGGTCATCAAATGGTCGGGACGCAACCGCTCCAAGCGCTGGGTCCGCGCGCTCATGCTGCCTGGGATGAAGCTTCAGCTGCTCACGACGCGCGAGCCGGACCTCTCCCAGCTCGAGGTCGCGATCGCGTCACTCAGCGCGGTGCTCGCGGTCGAGCGCCCGGACGAGGCCAGCGAAGAGGACCGGCTGGGTATGGAGGTCGTGGCGTAGGGACGGTCGCCGCGCCGCGGTCCACGGCACGGCATCGCTAAAGGACTGCAGTCGGCCCGAGTGCGATCAAGCGCTGAGGCGCATGGCGGAGGACGCCGTCATGTCCTCTTCATACGAGATGACCTGGTTGCGGCCCTCGTCCTTGGCGCGGTAGAGCGCCTGATCGGCGCAGCGCAGAAGGTCGTCCGCGGTCTGGCCGACGGTGAGCCCGGCGACGCCGGCCGACAGCGTCACACCGTGGCGCTGGGACATCGACTTGCCTGCGACGGACTCGAGCATGCGGCGCGCGACGTGGGCGGCCTTCTCGGGCCGGCAGTCGGGGAGGATCATCGCCATCTCGTCGCCGCCGATGCGGGCCAGCAGGTCGCCGGTCCGCATCCCGGTACGCAGGTTGTCGGCGAGGTTCACGAGGACCCTGTCGCCGCTCGCGTGGCCAAAGCGGTCGTTGATCGTCTTGAAGTTGTCGACGTCGACGAGCACGACCGACAGCGCGCGCGTGTGGCGGTGGGCGCGCTCGGTCTCCTCCTCGAGGCGCTCGTCGAACGCGCGCCGGTTGGCCAGATCCGTCAGCGGGTCTGTGAGCGCCTGCGCGGCGAGCCGGGCGTGCGCCTCGGCGTTGGCGACCGCGACGCTCACGAGCTGGGCGAAGCGGGCGATGCGCTTCTCGTCCTCGCGCGGGAACTCGCGGCGCCCGTCGCGCAGCGCGATGACGACGCCCCAGGTCTCGCCGTCGACCTGGATCGCCGCGGCGATTCGGTGGCGGAAGTGCAGCAGATCGGCGTCGGGCTCGAGGCTCATGCGGCTGATGCCGCCCGACGCCCGCAGGTGGGCGAACGCGCCGTCGGGGAGATGCTCGCCGACCGCTCCGGTCGGTAGCGCGCGGTCGGGGAAGCGCGTCCAGGTCGCGAGGTTGCGGTAGTGCAGGCCGTCCTCGAGGCGCAGGACGTGACCGCCGTCCGCCTTGAGCAGCCGCGCGACCTGCTCGGCGACGAGCGCGAAGATCTCCTCGCGCTCGATGCCCGCAGCGACGCTCGTCGCCACGCGCTGCACCGCCGTCTGCTCGCGGGCGAGCGTCTGAGCGCGGCGGACGTTCCGGCGCAGCGCCTGCGCGCTCTCGGTCTGCTCGATCGCCAGCCGCGCGAGGTGCGTCGAGCGGTCGATGATGAGCTGGTCGTCGGGGTCGGGCTCGCGGCCCGCGGTGTAGTACATCTCGAAGCAGCCGAGGATCGGGCCGCGGCTGGACCGGATCGGGGTCGCCCAGCCGGCGTGGACGCCTCGCTCCTCGGCGTACTCGGCGTACTCGGCCGTGAGCGGGTCGCGGGCCAGGTCGGTGACCACGACCTGCTCGCCGCGATGGACGCAGGTACCGCAGATGCCCTGCCCCTCGGCGACCGTGAGGCCGTCGATACCGGTCGCGTAGCTGCGCGGCAGGCTCGGGCTGGCGATGTGGCGCATGACGTCGGGACCACCGCGGACCGGCTCGCGCAGGAGGATCGCCGTAAGCATCCCGGGGGAGTGCGCCTCGGCGGCGAGGAGAAGCTCGCTGAGCGTCTGCTGCAGCGGAGCGCGCGCGGCGATGAGCTCGAGCACGGCCTGCTGGCCGTCGGTCCAGCGCTTCTCGCGGTCGGCGTCCGCGCGCGCGGCCTGCAGCTCGACCTCGGTGAGCGCGGAGGCGGCGAGCTCGGTGACGAGCTCGACGTCCTCGATCCTCCACGGGCGGGGACGCGTGTCGACGACGCAGAAGCTGCCGCGGACGTGCCCGGACGAACTGAGCAGCGGGACGTTGACGTACGCCACGACGGCGCCGAGATCCTGCTCGGCCGGCGCGCCGCGGCCGCGGCCGTCATCAACGACGAGCGGCGTGGCCGTCGCCGTGACCTGCTCACAGTGCAGTGCGGTGAGCAGGCGCTCGTCTGGGGAGGCGAACCGCGGATCGTCGCTCGTGCAGCTCGCGACGTGGAAGTGGTCGCCGTCCACGAGCGAGATGAGCGCCGCCGGCGCGCGCAGCGCCTTGGCTGCCCAGCGCGTCAGGCGATCCAGCGCGGCGGTGGCGTGAGCATCGAGATCCGGGCGGCACTCACGCTCTCGGCCCTCCGGCGGGCGGATGCTCCAATGTGACTCCACGTTCTTGGTCATCGGACGTTTTTGCGCTTTGCTTGAGAGCTTGAGCGCGCAAACGTGA
>JAWVGM010000075.1:0-8930 GCA_033855075.1 Solirubrobacteraceae bacterium
CGCGGCCCTTCACGCTGAGCCGGGCGTTAGCGTGCAACCTCATCCGGTGTCTCCTTGGGACTGGTGGGCTTCGACACCAACCAGCCTCCAAGGAGGCCCGGATGAACAACGTCCTCAGGAACTACACAGTCCACGTCGCAGCGCGAGCCGTTAGGCTTCGCCGCGCAACGACACACCAGGGGGGCTGGCGGCAGGCCGGCTGAGATCGCGTCCACAGTGCGGCGCTGACCCTTCGAACCTGTGGGGTAATGCCCGCGGAGGGAGCGATGCAGACGAGGACGACAGCGCCCCGTCGGGGAGCCGAGACACAGGCCCAGCGGGGGTCGCGACCCGCGCCTGAGGCGGCGGCGACGGCCGTCCGGCTCGAAGGCGTCGTCAAGACGTTCGCGCCGGAGCGCCGGGGCGTTTCGGCGGTCACGGCGCTCGACGGCGCCGACCTGCGTGTCGGCGCCGGTGAGATCGTGGCCGTCGTCGGTCCCAGCGGCTGTGGCAAGACGACGCTGCTCGAACTCGTGTGCGGGCTCATCGAGCCCGACGCGGGAACGGTGCAGGCGGTGCCCGCGGCGCTCATGGCGCAGAGCGACCTCCTGCTGCCGTGGGCCACCGCGCTCGACAACGCGGGGCTCGCGCTGCGCGTCGCCGGCCTGTCGCGCGCGGCCGCGCGCGAGCGTGCGGCCAAGCTGCTGCGGGACTTCGGCCTCGAGGGTTTCGAGCGAGCCCGCCCGCACGAGCTGTCGGGTGGCATGCGCCAGCGCGTGGCCTTCGCGCGCACGCTGCTGTCGGGCCGGCCCCTGCTGTGCCTCGACGAGCCGTTCGGCGCCCTCGATGCCCTCACGCGCCAGGAGATGCAGACGTGGCTGGCGGGCGCGCTCGCGGCTGATCCGCGCACGGTCCTGCTCGTCACCCATGACGTCGAGGAGGCGCTCGTGCTCGCCGACCGCGTCTGCGTCCTGTCGCCGCGACCCGGCCGGGTCGTCGCCACGCTCGACGTCGACGCAGCTCGACCGCGCCGGCGCACCGACCCCGCGCTCGTCGCATTGCGCGAGCGCGCCCTCGAGGAGCTGCGCGCGTGATCGCCGGGCTCGTCCTGCTCGCGCTGCTGGGCGGTTGGGAGGCCTATGTCCGGATCAGCGGCATCGACGCGCTGCTGCTGCCGGCGCCCAGCGCGGTCGCGCAGGCGATCTACGACGACCGCGGGCTGTTGTGGGACAACTTCACCGTCACCGCCGGCGAGATCGGCCTGGGCATCGCCGCGGCCGTCGCGGTCGGCCTCGTGTGCGCGGTCGCGATCCACTTCTCTCCGGTGCTGCGGCGCGCACTGTACCCGCTGCTCGTCGGCTCGCAGACGATCCCGATCCCGGTCGTCGCTCCGCTGCTCGTCGTCTGGTTCGGCTTCGACCTCGGGCCGAAGATCATCATCGTCGCGCTCGTGTGCTTCTTTCCGATCGTCGTGCCGACGCTCGACGCGCTCGGCCGCGTCGACGCCGGCCAGCGCAAGCTCATGCGCACGTTCGGCGCGTCGCGCTGGCAGACGTTCCGCATGGTCGAGGCGCCGGCGGCGCTCCCGGGTCTGTTCACCGGCGCGAAGTTGAGCGTCGCGATCGCCGCGATCGCGGCCGTCCTCGCCGAGCAGGCCGGCACGGAGAAGGGCCTCGGCCGCACCGTCGACCAGGCGCTTGCCCAGTTCGAGACGCCGCGCGCCTACGCCGCGGTCGTCGTCCTGTCCCTGTTCGCGGTCGCGCTCTTCGGCCTGCTCGCGCTCGCCGAGCGCCGTCTTCTGCCGTGGGCCCGCACCACCACCCGATGAACGAGAGGAACCGCCCGTGATCCGCCGAGTCCTGCCCGCCGTGCTTGCCTTCGTGCTCATCCTCGGGCTCGCCGGCTGCGGGGAGCGCAAGGAGCCAACCGGCGCCACGGGTACGGCCGAGCGCGTCAACCTCGTGCTCGACTACGTGCCGAACGCCGACCACGCGGGCCTCTACGCCGCGATCGGCTCCGGTGAGTTCAAGGCCGCCGGCCTGGATGTGCGCCCGCGCACGCCCTCCGATCCGGCCGCTCCGCTGAAACTCCTCGCCGCCGGGCGCGCGGACCTCGCGATCTCCTACGAGCCCGAGCTGCTGCTGGCGCGCGCGAAAGGCGCCAAGCTCGTCGCGATCGGGGCGCTCGTACAGACGCCGCTGACGTCGATCATCTCGCTTGGGTCACACGGGATCGACAAGCCTTCGGACCTCGACGGCAAGAAGATCGGCACCGCGGGGATCGCCTACCAGGACGCCTACCTCAAGACGATCCTCGCGCACGCCGGAGGCGCGAACGCCCGGTCGATCAACGTCGGCTTCAACCTCGTTCCGGCGCTCGTGTCCAAGCGCGTCGACGCGGTGCTCGGCGCGTTCTGGAACGTCGAGGGCGTCGAGCTCAAGGAGAAGAAGCGCGACCCGCACATCCTGCGCGTCGACAAGATCGGCGTCCCGACGTACAACGAGCTCGTCATCGTCGCCCGCGAGCAGGACGTGCGGTCGCGCGGTGCGCTGCTGCGGCGCTTCATGCGCGCGCTCGGGCGCGGACACGAGCGGCTGCGCGCTCACACCGGCCTCGGCGTGGACGCGCTCGTCAAAGCCGACCCCAGCCTCAAGCCGAGCCTGTTGCGCGCCCAGATCAAGGCGACGCTCCCGGTCTTCTTCCCGCGCTCGCCCAAACAGCCGTTCGGGTATCAGGATCCCGGGCAGTGGCGCAACTACGCGAAGTGGATGTTCGACAACCAGCTGCTCGACAGCCCGCAGAGCGCGAACCGCGCCTTCACGAACGAGTTCCTGCCGGGCGAGGGCATCTGAGCGCGCGCGCGGTCTCACCGGCCCAGGCGCGGCGCCTGGCGCTGCACGCCCAGGGCTTGGCGGGCCGCCCGCCGCCGGGCGGCCGCGGGCCGGATGCGGTCGCGGCGGTCGTGCGGCGGATCGGCTGCCTGCAGCTCGATCCCGTCAGCGCGGTCGCGCGCAGCCCGCTGCTCGTCCTGTTCGCCCGGCTGGGCCCGGTGCGCGAGAGCGCGCTCCAGCGAGCCGCCTACGAGCGCCGGTCGCTCTTTGACAGCTGGGCGCACGAGGCGTCGCTCGTCGCCACCGCCGACCTCGCCCTCCACCGCTGGGCGATGCGCCGGTTCCTCGACGCGCCCACGGCGCGGGCGAAGCGAGCACGGGCGTTCCTGGAGGCCAACTCGGCATTCTGCGACGAGCTCGTCGCAGAGCTGCGCGCGCGCGGTCCGCTGCGCGCGCGCGAGCTCGAGGACCGCTCGGCCGTGCCGTGGCGCCACGGCTGGTGGACCGACGAGGTCTCGGCGCGCCAGACGCTCGGGCGGCTGCTCGACCTGCTCTGGGTGACCGGGCGCATCGGGATCTCGCGACGGCTGGGCGGCGAGCGCGTCTGGGACGTCTTGGAGCGCTGCCTGCCGGCTGACGAGCTGCCCGCCGACCTCGGCGACGACGAGGCCGAGCGCGCCGCCGTCGTGCGCTCGGTCCGGATGCTCGGCGTCGCCCGGGCGGGGCACGTGCGCGCGCATTTCCTGCGCCGCCGCTACGCCCGGCTGCCCGAGACGCTCGCGGCGCTCGTCGCCGCCGGGCGCCTGGAACCGGTGCGCGTCGACGGGCTCGGCGACGGCTGGTATGCGGCACCGCAGGATCTCGATGCCCTCCCGGACCTCGCACCAGGCGCCCGCACGATCGCCCTCTCGCCCTTCGACAACCTGATCTGCGACCGCGCGCGCACCGCCGAGCTCTTTGGCTTCGACCACCGTCTGGAGATCTACGTCCCGCCCGCCAAGCGCCGCTGGGGTTACTACGTCCTGCCGATCCTGCACCGCGAGCGGATCGTCGCTCGCGCCGACCTCGCGATCGATCGCGATGCGGGCGTGTTACGCGTGCTGGCCTTCCACCGCGAGCCCGATGTGCGCCGCACGCCCGCGCTCGATCGCGCGATCGGGCGGGCCTTGGAGCGCCTCTCGGCGTGGCGCGGCGTGGGCATGGAGCCGTCCCGCGACGACCACATGTGACACATCTCGCGCACAGCGGTCGAGACCGGTCATAAGCGGTCGCCAGCGGTGCGCTCGTGACCACTGTCGAGTCGCCTCCGCGACATCGGTCACATGTGGCTGCGGCCCGCGCGGGGAACGTGTGCGATCCAACCCTCGTCTTCATCGCTGCGGTTCGATCCCTCGGCCGCGGTCGGGCCTCCCTCAGCCTGCGGTGGCGAGCAGCTGCTCGCGGCCGACCGGCGCCGGCACGCGCAGCGCATGCGCCGCCGCCAGTCCCGCCCACTCGCCGAAGCGCGCGAACAACGCGCGCACCTCGGCCTCGTCGGCCCGAGCGGCCGGTCTGCCACCGGACTGCCAGCGCCCGAGGAGCTTGAGGAAGCCGAGGTCGCCGGCGGGCACGACGTCGTAGCGACCCTGTCCCTGCTGGGCGAGGATCTCGACGGTCCAGCGGCCGATCGTCGGGATCGCGAGCAGCCGGCGCCACCCACCCTCGTGCGACGGGCCGTCGAGGTCGACCCGGCGCGCGGCCACCTCGCGCGCGACGCGCACCAGCGCGATCGAGCGCCGCGCGGAGAGGTCGAAGCTCTCGAGGCGCGCGGGCGAGCAGCCACCCAGCGCGGCGGGTGACGGCACGTCACGCAGCCCCGTGTCGGGGCAGCGCTCGCCGAGCGCGCGCACGATACGCCGCTGGATCGCGTTCGCCCTCACGGTCTCGATGAGCTGCTCGGTCACCGCCCACGCGAGGGCTTCGAAGGCGACGGGCCGGCGCCTGAGCCGCAGCCCCGGCGACCTGCGCACGGACGGCCCGATGAGCGGGTCGTCGCGGAAGCGCTCGTAGAACGGACGCAGGTCGTCGTCGACCGAGAGGGCGAAGCGCATCCGGGCGATGGCCTCGTGCGCGTCCTCGCGATCCTGCGCCCGCGCGCCGAAGAGCACAGCGTGCGGCGCTGTCTGCGCCACGCGGACGACGGCGGGGCGCCCGTCGACGTGCAGCAGGCGCTCGAGGACGGAGCCGCGGCGGCGCAGGACGCCGTCGCCGCCGGTGCCTCTCGGCAGGCGGAACGCCCACGGGGGCTCGACCTCGATGCGCAGCTCGACCATCGAGTGGGAAGCTACGCGCGTGGCAGGACAACGGCGCAGGTGAACCCCGCAAACAGCATCGATAAAGGACTCGGGAGGGGCCACGACCGCCCCGCAGACGACCCGCACGGGCGAAAACCCCTCACCCTTCTTGTCATCGATGCAGTTCGCCGGCCCCTGAGCGCGGCAAACGGAGCCCAGCTACTTCCGCTCCCCCAGCACATGAACGTCCACCAAAAACGACCGGCTCGCCAGCACAGGCGCCAGCACGCGCCGCCGCTTCTTCGCCGCCTTGCGCACCCGCCGCCGGCGCACGAGCGCCACGACCGTCGCGCCCGCCACCGCGCTCGCGCCCACAACCGCGGCCGTCTGGACGACGACCGGGCTCAGCACCCCCGGCTCGCGTGCGGGCTCGACGTACTGCGCCTCCGGACCGGCGAGAACCGGGACCCCGTTGAGAACTTCCGCGCTCTCGTCGCTCATGTGCCCACCGCCCTGTCCGCGAGCAGCCGATCCCCGCTGCCCAGCATGTCGCCGAGCTTCGTGAACTGCAGGTGGTCGAGGTAGTAGTGCTGCAGGAGCGTCGAGAGGATCACGATGTAGTAGGCCTTCTGGAGGTCGACGCCGAGAGCGACGTGGATGATGAGCACGAGCGAGCCCGCGAGCGCGGTGAGGGCGACCGCCAGGCTGTAGAAGCGCCATGGCCGGTCGGGTCCGTTCATCTCCGCTACGAAGTGGTTGTCGATCTCTCCGCGCTCCTTGCGCATGGCCATCAGAAACCAGATGAGGGCTAGATATTGAAGGGAGTGCCAGACGTTGAAGCCCTGGAAGGCGACATCGCTGTTCGGAAAGAGCGGCAACGTGAAGCCGATCGCGATCGTGAGCCCGATGAGCAACACGCTCGGGATGAGCATCCGGCCCGCTCGGTAGTCACGAATCGTCTTACCCACCCACAGCACGAAGAACGTGGCGAACAGCGCGCTGATGGCGAAGATCTGCACGTCGGCCACGATGCCGCGCGTCGCCCACCCGGGCACGTACAGCGGCGTCCCGCCCAGCTGAAACGAGCCGTTGAGGATCTGCGGCGTGGCGATCGGATACAGGCAGAGGAAGACGACGCCGTAGTCGATGATGCGCTCGCTCAGCGGGCGCGGCACCTGTCCCTTCGCGACGTAGCAGTCGTTGATGTACGTGATCTGGTGCAGCACGTGGACCGACGCCCACATGAAGAACACGGTGAGCAGCACCTGGATGTTCACGAACGCCATGACCGTGACGATCACCGGCAGCGCCATCGACGCCGCGAGGAAGCGCCGGTGCCGGCGGCGGTAGTTGGGCTCCATGAACGTGTACGTGAACGTGGAGTACAGGTGCGGGCCGCCGATGAGCCCGGCGACGATGAGGTTGACCGCCGTCTGCGAGATCCCCAGCCCGTGGAACATGATCAGCGGGATCGGGACGAGGGCGGCGCTGAGGATGAGGAACGTCAGGTCCCAGTCGCGGGACCGCAGCCAGACGCCCTGGGCGGACGTCCGTGCGGACGATCGAATGCGTGCGTGGCCAACCGCTGCCGCTTCCATCTAGAACCTCGATTCGTAGACCCGGAAGCGCTTGGCGATCCGGCCGCCCATCGCTTCCATCCCCCTGTTCATGGCTCGGTTGGTCTCGAGGATCCAGCCCATCTCGCCCCACTTCTGTGGTGTGGCTGTGGCCATGTCGAAGTGCTCCACGTAGAACCGAGCCGCCGTTCCGGTGTGTTGATACTCAGGCTTGACACCGAGGAACCCCACACGGACCCGATTGATGACCTTCCCCTTGCGGAGGAAGCGCCACCACCCCAATGGTAGAAGCCGACCCTTCATGAGTTTGAGAACTTGGTTGACGTCGGGCACGGTGATCGCGATCCCGATCGTCTCGCCGTCCTTCTGGGCAAGCATGAACCAGTTGCGGTCGAAGACGAGCTGCAGATCGGCGGCGTACTGCGCGAGGTCGGACTTGCCGTAGGGGACGAAGCCCCAGTTGTTCTTCCAGGCGGCGTTGTAGACCTCGCCGAACACCTTGATGTCCTTCCACATGTTGCGGCGCTTCATCTTGTGCAGCTCGATGCCGTGCTTCTTCTCGCTGCGCTCGGCGAGCTCGAAGATGACCGGCAGGATCTTCTCCCGGTCGGAGATGTCGAGCTCCCACATGTAGAGGTCCATCGCCTTCTCGAGCCCCGCCTCCTCGCAGCGCACCTGGTAGTAGGGCGGATGCCAGGGCTGCTTGATCATCGGCTCGCGATCGAATCCCTCGAACAGGACGCCGCACTCGTCGTTCATCGTGTAGTCCATCGGCCCGATCATGTGCGAGCGCCCGTGCTCGGCCAGCCACGCGCGCGCCGCATCGAGGAGCGCCGGCATGATCTCCGGGTCGTCCTCGAGTTCGAGGAAGCCGAACATGCCGGTATCCGCCCCACCCTCCCCATGCTCGTCGTCGTACGCGGTGTCGAACTGCGCGCTGATGCGCCCGACGACGCGGCCGTCGCGCTGGGCGAGGAACTCCTGCGCCTCGGCGTGCTTGAAGTACGCGTTCATCTTCCGGCTGTGGAAGATCTTGCGCTCGAGCTTCAGCGGGGGAATCCAGTACTCCGAGGTAGAGTGCAGCCGGAACGGGAAGTTCACGAACTCCCGCAGATCCCGGCGTGACTTCACCGCACGCACTGAAACGCTCACGGCGCCGCACGCTACATGGCTTCCACGACACACGACGTCTTTTCGAAGGTTCGCGGACACGAGCGGTCCGAGCAGCTCAAGGACGCACGCGACGCCGACCTGCTGCCGTACTTCCGCACGCTCGAGGGCCCGGCGGGCCCGGTCGTCGAGATGGAGGGCGCCGAGCGGATCATGCTCGGCTCCAACAACTACCTCGGCCTGACCGGCGATGAGCGCGTCATCCAGGGCGCGCAGTCGGCCCTGAACACGTACGGCACCGGCCTGACCGGCTCACGCCTGCTCAACGGGACGATCGCGCTGCACCTCGAGCTCGAGCAGGAGATCGCCGAGTGGATGGGCACCGAGGAGGCGATCGTCTTCACGACGGGCCACCAGGCCAACCTCTCCGCACTCGGCACGCTGCTCGCGCCGGGCGACACCGTCGTGGCCGACTCCGGCGACCACGCCTCGATCCTCGACGGCTGCGTGCTCAGCCGCGCGAAGCTGCGCATCTTCCGCCACAACCGCATGGACAAGCTCGAGCGCACGCTCGAGAAGGCGGCGCGCGACGAGGGCGGCATCCTCGTCGTCGTCGACGGCGTCTTCTCGATGGAGGGCGACGTTGCCCCATTGCCGGAGATCGCCGACCTGTGCGCGCGCTTCGGCGCCCGGCTGATGGTCGACGAGGCGCACGGCGCGGGCGTGCTCGGCGCCCGTGGCGCGGGCGCTTCGGAGCTGCTCGGCGTCGAGGACCGCGTCGACCTGCGCATGGGCACGTTCTCCAAGAGCCTCGCGAGCTGCGGCGGCTTTCTCGCCGGAAGCCACGAGGTCATCGACTACCTGCGCGTCCAGAGCCGGGCGTTCCTCTTCACGGCGGCGGGCGTCCCGGCCGCGGTCGGCGCGGCGCTCGCGGCACTGCGGATCGTGCGCTCCGACGAGGGGCGCGAGCTGCTCGCCCGCGTGCTCGACAACGCCGCCTACCTGCACTCCGGCCTGCAGGAACGGGGCTTCAAGGTCGTCGAGCACGAGGGCGACGCGATGACGCCGATCGTCCCCGTCATCGTCGGGGACGACTGGAAGGCCGTGCTGCTGTGGCGCGCGCTGTACGACGCCGGCGTCTTCGTGAACGTCGCGATCCA